>WQYS01000336.1 GCA_009781125.1 Acidobacteriaceae bacterium
ATAGCCCTGTGTTACATTCAGCTTTTGTGTCACCATTGGCGTGGTTTTTCCGAAACGGCTGATGCGCGGGTGTTTTATCTGGCGCTTTCTCAGTCTTTTCATGGATTTGCCGGGTTCCTGGCGCGCGTAAGCCCGTAAGCCCAGCCTGGAGTGATTCAAAAACAGATTATGGCCGATTACATCTACCTGCTCGAAACCCGACTTTCCCAAGCACAGCAGTCAGCTCTCTCGAAGATTCGTGAAATTGCTCGTAATAAAGAGCTTACGGTTTTTCTGGTGGGCGGAGCCGTGCGCGACCTCACCAACGGATCTCCCGTACGCGACCTTGATGTAGTAGTTCAGGGAAATGCGCTCAAGTTGAAGAAAGATATAGAGAAAGCTGGTGGAAAGATCAGCGGCGAATCGGAGCCAGTCCGGGCGCTCTATGTCAGCTTCCCCGGCGGCGTCCGCGTGGAGGTCGGCAGCACGCTTACGGTCTCCTGGCCGAAGCCCGGCAAGCCGGTCTACGAGTCAGCCTCTATCCTCGACGACCTGCGTAGACGTGACTTTACTGCCAATTCCATGGCGCTCTCGCTGAACGAAGGCTCGTTTGCCCTGCTCATGGATCCGCTGAATGGCGTGGCCGACATCGAAAACCGCGAGCTTCGCCTGGTGAGTAACTACGGTTTTATCGAGGATCCTGTGCGTATGATCCGCGCCGTCCGCTTCATGAGCCGCCTGGGCTGGCAGATGGACGAGCGAACCCGGGCTCGCTACCAGTCGGCCAAGGAAGAGGGAAGCATCTCGGCGATGTCCGCTCCTCAGCGCGTCTACGAGATGGAGGAGATCTTCCACGAGGAAGACCCGCTGCGCGTGCTCCGGCACCTGGAGGCGGAGGGCTGGATGAAGCACCTCAATCAGGGGGTCAGCTCGGCCAGGGTCAACGTGGGCGAGCTGGAACGGCTGCAGCAGACCCAGGCGCAGCTCCACATGCAGGGTGTCGATGCCGAGCTTTCGGCGGCCAGCTTCCCGCTGCTGACGGCGAAGATGGCTCCCAGGGATGTAACCGCCCTCAAGAAGAGCTTCACGCGGCGCGTGTTCGTCGCAGAGATCGAGTCTCTCGACAAAGAGGCGAAGGAGTTCGTGACCAGGCTGACCAGCAAGGAGGCGGCGCTGCCGTCGCAGGCGTGGAAGCTGATCTACAACGCTAAGCCCGAGGTCGTTCTCTGGGCCGCGTATACCGGGAAGAGCGCTGCGGTTCAGGGCAAGTTCAAGGCCTTCTACACGGAGTGGCCGCAGGCTCGGCATAAGATTCCTTACGCTCAGATGCTGGAGATGCGCATCACGCCCGAGGTTGCCGGGTACGACGAGCTGCTTGACAAGCTCTTCTTCGCCCTGATGGACGGCAAGCTGGGAACCGTCGAGGAGTTGAAGACGTTTTTGGAGCCGTATTCTCCTCCGGCTCCTCCACCGCCGACGCATCTGCGCCGTGCCAAGCCGAAGAAGGAAGCCAAGGCCAAGAGCAAGAAGAAAGCAGCGGCAGAGGCTGGCGCCGTTACCGAAGCAGTAGCCGTTGCGCAGGATGCCAAGTCACCGGCACAGCCTGAGCAGGCAAAGGCTGAGAAGAAGCCGGCTGCGAAACCGGTGAAGAAAGCCGAGGCAGCGAAGGCTCCGGTAGCGAAGAAGGTTCCGGCGAAGGCTGAAAAGAAACCGGCAGTGCCTGCGAAGCCCGCGAAAAAGCCAGTCACGGTGAAGGCGAAGGCTCCGGCGGCGAAGAAGGCTCCAGCAAAGGCTGCCGTCAAGAAGCCTGCTCCTGCGGTGAAGAAGGCTCCAGCTAAGGCTCCGGCCAGGAAGGTTGTGGCTAAGAAACCAGCGCCAAAAGCGCCTGCAAAGGCCGCGCCCAAGAAGCCCGCACCAAAGAAGTCAACACCGGCGAAAAAGGCTCCGGCAAAGAAGTCTGGCGCGAAGAAGCGCTGAAAACATCAGGCGCGGCGCCGTGACGGGCATCATCGGCAGACTCGGGCTGCTTCAAATACAGTTATCTTCCGCAACTGGAAGGATAACGCCGGGTTTACAGAAGTGGACACGTGATAATCTCTGTCCATCGGGAATAATTGGGTTCGCCCAAAACCAACAGGAGTTCACATGCAATTTGTTCGTAAAGCTATCGCCATCTCGCTTGCCAGTCTGGTTTTGACTGGAGGAATGGTTGCGCAAAGACCACAGGATAATCGCCGTGCTAAGCAATCTCGCCGCTATCAGCGTCCGGAGCCGCATGGGTATAAGGGCGGGTACGTCCGTCATAACAACTGGAAGAGGGGATACCGCATGTCTCAGGCCGATTGGGGGCGCGGCATGGTCATCGCCGATTACAGGACTTATAACCTGAGCGTGCCGCCACGTGGATATCAGTGGCGCTACATCGACGGCAACTACGTGCTCGCAGCCGTAGCCACGGGCATCATCTCGTCCGTTATCATCGGCGCGATGGTGCGGTAAAACTCTCGATTAATTGAGACACACAGACGCCGCGCGGAAGTTCTCCGTGAAGAACCTGCGCGGCGTTTCTGTTTTTTACTGGAAGAAAACGAGCAGTACGAACAGAAAGCCCCAGAAGACTCCCATGGAGTGCCAGTACCAGGCGGTGCAGTCTACGAAGATCTGCCGCGTTTCAAGCTGGCGCGAGGCACCGAGTCCGATCAGTGCCGCCGCCAGCGCGCCGATGCCCAGCAGCAGATGAGCCGCATGGGTGTAGGTAATCAGATAGAAGAAGTGGCCGCTGGAGTTCGTGCTGAAGCTGATGTGCTCGCGCGCGAGCTGCTGCCAGGCCTTCCACTGTCCGGCAAGGAAGAGCAGACCCAGCACGGTCGTAGCTAGAACCCACGGCATGGCGCGCCGCGTAATCGGTTTGCCCAGGCCTAGCCACTCGTCCATGCAGTCGCTCTCGCGGAACATGTGGCGGCGGGCGATCTCCATGGTGACGGTACTGACGAGCAGGACTGCTGTGTTGAGCCACAGAATCGGCGGAACCGTTGTGGGAAGCCACGGATTGACGAAGTTGTTGTAGGCGTCGAAGTGCCCGCTGGCCTGAATGTCGAAGAAGGCGAAGACCAGCGTAGCGAAGAACATCAGATCGCCGCCCAGAGCGAAGAAGATTCCCCGGCGGTAGCGGATCAGCTTCTCACGGGGACCGCGGCTGCTCTCGGGACGGTCGTTCCAGTTGTCGTTGTCGCCGCCGCCGCCGGTTCGCTTGTCGGTTGGCGGACGCCGCCCGTGGCCGTTATCGTGATCGTTGATACGGCGTCGTTTCTCCTGCTCGGTGCGTAGCGGCGTGATGGTTGGGGGCATAAAGCAGCCTGCTCTTCTGATGCGGAATCAGGCTTTGCAGGATGTAATGCCCGTCTCGTGCCGTCTAACGGGAACGCTGAGAATGCTTTCTGACGACATCGAGAAAAAGCTGATGCACGCGCGTGTCGCCTCCGAGCTCGGGGTGAAACGTGGCCGCCAGCAGATGCCGCTCCAGGACAAGCACAGGATCGCCTTCGCGGGTGGCGAGAACTGCGACAGCAGGCCCGGTGCGCGTGATGCGCGGAGCGCGGATGAAGACCATCTCCAGCGGGCCTCCGGCGAGGCTGGTCTCGGCATGCAGAATGGTGGAGTCGATCTGGCGTCCGTAGGCGTTGCGCTCGACG
>WQYS01000337.1 GCA_009781125.1 Acidobacteriaceae bacterium
AAGAAGAGCTTCTTGCGGCCCGTGATGACGTGGGGAATATACACCGGGCCGCCTACGTTGAATCCGAACTGATTGAAGATATTCTTGGGCACGTTGGGTAAGGCTTGCACGGTTGCCGTGTAGGCGCGGGCGTTGAAGGCCGAGCCCTGGTAGTACTCCCAGACGCTGCCGTGCAGGTTGCGCGTGCCGCTCTTGGTCGTGACGTTGATGGCCGCGCCGCCTGCGATACCCTGCTCGGCGTTGAACGAGTTGGTCACGACGTTGACGCTCTCGATAGAGTCGGCGGGCGGCACGTAGGCGACGAGGTAAGGCAGCCATCCGTAGTAGTTCACCGCGCCGTCGATGCGCGTAGTGTTGCCGTTGTAGCTAATGCCGTTGAAGTTCGCGCTCATGGCGCGCGACGGATTCGAGGCAGTGGAGTTCTGCTCGGCCACGGCGGCTGCGCCGGGAACGATCGTGTAGAGCGCCTGAAACTGGCGGCCCTGCGTCGATGTGATCGGGATCGAGTTGAGCTGCGTCTCGGTGATGTGGTGGCTGACGTCGGCCGAGTCGGTCTGCAGCAGCGGAATCGTTGCGGTCACTGTGACCTCGGACTGCACGCTGGCAGCTTGCAAGGTAACGTCCACGCGGGCGATGACGTTGGCGCTGATATGGATGTTCTGCCGCGTGTAGCCTCCGAAGTTGCCGGAGGCAGCAATCGAGACGCTATACGCAGCCGGGAGCAGGTTGCGCGCCAGATATCCGCCGCTGGAGTCGGTTACGAGCTTGTGAGTCTCGCCCGTGTCCTGGTTGAGTATGGTGACGGTGACGCCGGGAATGGCCGCTCCGGTCGCGTCCGACACGTTGCCGGTGAGCGAGCCGTAGAGAATCTGCGCGGAAAGCGATGGGATAAGAAGAACAGGTGGGATCAGGAAGAGTACGAGGGCAATCAGCTTCCTGAAGACAGGACTCGACACAAAAACAGCCTGATGGTTCCGCATATGGCCTCCATAAAACGTTTCTCGGATCGTTCTTTAGAGCAATGCGTTCTTTTTCAGTGCGTTCTATTCAGAGTCGTGCGCTTGAGGCAGAAGTACGATTTATTGCCGGGAGGAACTTTATGCGCTTAGGGGAAATCTTGTCAAGGCATTATTTTCCTATGCCCTGCCACAAACGTCCGGGTGCCCCATCCTTCGCGCTTTTTGCGAAGGGTGGGAATGTAAACGGCTCAACTCACCAGTTCTTGAGATAGAAAACATGGTTGGCTGAGCGTCTTACATTCCCACCCTTCGTCCGCCCGAACGACATGGACTCTCTTCGGCCAGCTTGGCGGACGAAGGATGGAGCACCCGGACGATTGTGCCGCTTCGCTCCGGAACAACAAGGGAAGGGGGAATGTTATAGAAAGCGAACGCCGGTCAGACTCTCGCATACATCCCAGAGTCTGCTGGCGGCGGCATCGTCGCGGGCATGGGCGGCGATCTTCGCCGGGCCAACATGGTCTCCGCGCATCTCCATCCATCCCTGCGGGCCGTAGTATCCGCCGTTGCGCGCGTCCGCGGAGGTAGCAGCATAGAGCGTCGGCAACGCGCCTTCCGCATCGGTATTGAGTACCGTGCTGATGATCTCGCCTGCCCATACGCGCACCAGCCTGCCCAACGCAGAATGGTCTTCGTTCTTGAAGAGGTTGGTGTCCGCAACTCCAGGATGTGCTGCAAGGCTGACCACCGGTGAGTTCGCCGCCGCCAGCCTTCGTCCCAGCTCCAGCGCAAAGATAAGGTCGGCGAGCTTCGACTGTCCATAGGCGCGGCTCGGCGAATAGGATTTTGTACTTTGCAGATCGTCGAAGTTGAGCCTGCCCGCCTTGTGCGCAATCGAGGCAATGGTCACGATGCGAGGCTGGGAGCCGTCCTGCTCCGCCGTAGCCGTAAGCGCAGGCAGCAGAAGCCCCGTGAGCGCGAAGTGTCCCAGAACGTTGGTTCCGAACTGCAACTCGAAGCCATCAGCCGTCTGGCGGCGGCGCGGAGGACAATAGACACCCGCGTTGTTGACAAGTACATGCAGAGGACGCTTGCGCGCCAGCTCCTCGGCAGCGAACCGGCGCACGCTCGCCAGCGAGGCCAGATCGAGAATGGCAAGCTCGGCCTTCACCCCGGGAGCTTCATGGGCGAGCTGCGTGACGGCTGCCTCGCCCCGCTTCTGGTGGCGGCAGGCCAGCACCACGCTTGCTCCCATGCGCAGCAGCTTCAGCGCGGCGTGGTAGCCGATGCCGCTGTTGCCGCCGGTGATGATGTAGCGGCGGCCCTCCTGCGCGGGAATATCGGCGGCCTTCCAGGGTTTGGACACGTTGTCCATGGGGACTACTCCTTCACACTGGGTCGATACAGAATATCCCATCGAAGGTACGCTTGGCAGTGGTTCGTCTCACGCAAAGCTAAAATTAGAGAATGCATGTACCGTTGTTCACCTTGCTGACCTTCGCCGGGGGCCTGCTGGCCGGTCTGGTCGGCGCTCTGACCGGGCTTGGCGGAGGAGTCGTGCTGATCCCTTTGCTGACGCTGGCGTTCCACGTCGATATGCGCTACGCGATCGGAGCGTCGCTGATCTCCGTCATTGCGACGTCGTCGGGAGCTGCGGCGGCCTATGTGCGCGAGGGATACACCAACGTGCGCATCGGCATGTTTCTTGAAGTAGCAACCACGCTGGGAGCGCTCACCGGCGCGGCGCTGGCCATGTGGATTCCCGTGCGCGCGCTGGGCGTAATCTTCGGCCTGGTGCTGTTGTACTCGGCCTGGCAGGGACGCCATGCGCATCACGAGCATCACGATGGAAAGATCAGCCCGTACTCAGACCGGCTGCGGCTCTCGGGAACCTATCCCGACGGCAGCGGCGGCCAGATCGCTTACAAGGTCAACCACGTTGCCGGAGGGTTCGCCACAATGTATGGTGCGGGAACGCTCTCCGGTCTGCTGGGCATCGGCTCGGGGGCCGTCAAGGTGCTGGCGATGGATCGCATCATGCGCATTCCCTTCAAGGTCTCCACGACCACCAGCAACTTCATGATCGGAGTGACGGCAGCGGCCAGCGCCGGAATCTATCTCAAGCGCGGATACATCGATCCGGGGCTGGCGTTTCCGGTCATGCTGGGCGTGCTGGCCGGCTCGATGATCGGCGCCAAGCTGCTGATGCGAACGCACGTCTCCGTGCTGCGCCTCATCTTTACGCTGGCGGTTGCCGCGCTGGGGATTCAGATGATTCTCCATAGCTGGACGGGGAGACTATGACAGAGAAACGGTTCGACGATGTAAGGATGGAGTCCATCATGGGAAGGCTGCTGCGCACGGGCGTGTTTACCGCCGCCGCCGTGGTGGCTGCGGGCGGTCTGCTCTACCTGAAGCATCACGCGCACAGCACGACCAGCTATCGCACGTTCTCCGGCGACGCGGCGCTGCGGCATCCGCAGCGGCTGATCGCAGACGCTCTGGCCGGAGACGCCACCGCTCTGATTCAGATCGGAGTGCTTCTGCTGATTGCGACACCCATTGCGCGGGTCGCGTTTGCGGTTCTGGGATTTGCGCTTGAACGTGACCGGCTTTATGTACTTATCAGCATGTTTGTCCTGGCTGCGCTTCTCTACGGTCTCCTGTTCGGGTCCTGACGAGCCTTAATGCGTCAGCCGGTCATC
>WQYS01000338.1 GCA_009781125.1 Acidobacteriaceae bacterium
AAGAAACAGCGTGAGTTTGAATTGACCCGGCGTCAGCTTCTTGCAGGCGCAGTGCAGGTCGGCATCGTTATAGCTGCAGATAGCCATCCGCTGTTTGGGGCAATATCGGCAGACACGCCTCTGCGACCGAAATCCTTAGAGATCAATCCGGACGCCCGGCCCTGGGTTTACTGGTTCTGGTTCAACGGGAATTTTACACGCGAGGCCATCACCCATGATCTTGAGGCGATGCACGAGATCGGCATTGGCGGCGTCCTGGTCTCGTGTATTGACGGCGGAGCCAGGCCGGGTCCAGTGAAATACATGTCTCCGGAATGGATGCAACTGACCAGTCACTGCATCGCTGAAGCGGACAGACTTGACATGCAGGTCGATGTAAGCAACTGCGAAGGATATACAGACGCAGGCGGACCGTGGATTACACCGGAGATGGCCACGCAGAAACTTACATGGCAGGAAATTCGCATAGAAGGCGGGCAGACGATCTCGCGAAGTTTAGAAAAGCCGCCGACTCTTGACGATTATTACCGAGACATAGCCTTGCTTGCGATCCCCGCTCTGCCCGGAACCAGGGAACAGATTCCGGAGCCGAAGATCGACTATGCTCCTGGAAAACCTTCATTCATCACGCACGATTACGGTAAGACTATTACTGCCCGCAGCGCAGCAGTCCGGATATTTTACGATGGCAGAGCGATCGGTACAGCTCCCCTCGCTTTTACTCTCGAAGCCAGCGATGATGGCGTCGCCTACCGCACGGTCTATCACTTCGACAACCGCTGGCGTGCCAGCGGGCAGGGATATAGCAACAACCTAGACGTGGATATACGGATCGAGACGGTTACAGCGCGGTATTTCCGCATGGTGATTCCATACACGGATCAACTCTTCGTGCCTACGGATGACGGAAAACCGGACCCGCGCCGCTGCAATGGTTTTGAACTCCTAGGTGAGACGCATCTCTCGCTATGGCGATCGAAGGCCGGTCACATCTACTTTATCGGGATAGGACTCAATCAGCCGGATCGCTATCTGAGGGGCTGGACGAATCCATTTGATGAGCAGGGAACCACCGTGCCTGAGCCGGACCCTTCCTGTGTTCTCCCGCTTGGCGCTGCGATGGATGTGAGCAGCTACCTTAAAGGAGACGACTTCCAATGGGACGCGCCTGCCGGTAGTTGGATACTGGTTCGCATCGGATGCACGCGCACGGAGGGCGGCTGGCTTCATCCTGTACCCAAGTCGGACGGCTGTCGCACCGTCAGCATGTTCAATAAGGAGGCGATGCAGGTCCATTTTGAACACGCGACCGCGAAGGTCGCCGACGCCAACGCTAAATATATTGGCGCAGCCCTCAATGCCGCGCATATGGACAGCTCCGAGTGCGGACCACAGAATTGGAGTCCCAACTTTGCCGCCGAGTTTGAGAAGAGGCGCGGGTACTCATTAATGCCGTGGATGCCGGTGCTGGCGGGCGGACGGATCGTGGGCAGCGCTGACCAATCAGAGCGCTTCCTTTTTGACTTTCGCCGCACCATGGCCGACCTGATTGCAGAGAACTGGGGAGAGCTGCGCCGTCTGGCCAATTCGCGTAATCTGCGCTTCACGGGAGAGGCCTCGGGGCGCCAGCAGTTCATGAATGATCCGCTGCTGTTTCTCAGTAACACGGATATTCCCATGGGCGAGTTCTGGCCCACAGAACCGGAGGTCAGGCCCGACTGTGCCGTCTCGCGGTCTACGGCGAATGTGCATGGCAAGAAGGTCGTAATGGGCGAAGCCTACACGTCTTCGGCCCAGCAGGCAATGAACCAGGTTAAGGACTACAGCGCAGGCTGGTGGATGGATCATCCGTACTCGCTCAAGGCATTCGGCGACAGGGCATTTTGTACCGGAGTCAACCACTTCACCTTCCATCGCTGCATCTTGCAGCCACAGGGCAATGAGTACCCGGGACTGGCGTGGGCTCCGAATGGCTACGCGATCGGCATAAACATGGACCCGACCAACACGTGGTGGAAGCCGGGGGCCGCCTGGATCGCTTATCTTTCCCGCTGCCAGCAGATGCTGCAAAGCGGTACGTGTGTGGTAGATGTCGCCGTGCTCCATACGGAGAATGTCCCGAATGTTCTAGTGCGTCCTGATGGCTTGCCCTCCGGATACCATTTTGACGGACTGCACTACAGAATGCTGCCGCAGGTAAAGGTTGAGAACGGATTTCTCGAACTGCCGAGCGGAATGCGCTACCGTATTCTGGTCTTGCAGCCGGGTCCCATGACGCCGGAGACAGCAGCGGAGATTGCTCGTCTGGTGCAGGCTGGCGCAACTGTAGCGGGTGCGAAACCGTTGCAGTCTCCATCTCTGACAAACTACCCACAGTGTGATCTGAATCTGAAAGCGGCAACGGACAAGTGGCAGGGTGTGTATCCCGATGTGGTCTCAGCGCTACGCGCAGTGAATCTCAAACCGGACCTGAGCGGTTTGTCTGAGCTAGATTTCCTGTTCATGCATCGGACGATCAACGGCGAAGATGCATACTTCATCTCGAATCAGACGGCGAAGGAACAAAACGTTGTTACAGAATTTCGGGTAGCTAGTTGTACACCGCGGCTGTTTGATTCGGATACGGGAACAGAGACTGAAATTGCCGTGTTTGCGCAGAACGACGAAACGACAACCGTGCCTCTGAGCTTTGCTCCCAGCGGCTCGTTGTTCGTAATTTTTAAGCACGGTCTGAGCGAATCGGTTGTTCCAGCCAAAGGGATCGGAAATAGTCTTGGATTAGCTCTGGATGGCGTGGAACTGGTCCGCGCATCTGACCGTGGTCTCAGTCTTATCACGCGGCGCAGCGGAACCATGAGTTTTACCAGTTCCAGGGGGCGCCGTATCAGTGTGAGTCTGCCGACGCTTCCGGAGCGCGTAGTCGAGGGTCCATGGAAGCTGACGTTTCCACCGAACTGGGGTGCGCCAGCGGAGATCCAACTGGATAAGCTGCTATCGTGGCCGAATCACAAGGATGAAGGAGTTCGCCATTTTTCAGGAACCGCAACCTATACAACCACATTTGAGTTGAGTGAGGACCTGACGCCAGACCGCGCTCTTTACCTTGATCTTGGCGAGGTACAGATCGTTGCGGAAGTGACGCTGAACGGGAAACCGGTGGGCACGGTGTGGAAGCCGCCTTTCCGTTGCGAAGTTACAGACGTCGTGAAACCTGGCTTGAATACTTTGAGAATCGCGGTCACTAATCTATGGCCGAACCGGCTGATTGGCGATAGTGCGCTTCCGGAAGAGAAGCGGTTCGCCAGGACCAGCTTCAATCCTTTCAAGCCAGACTTTCCCCTGCTTCCTTCCGGTTTGCTCGGACCCGTAAAACTCATTTTTGCGCATCGCCGTGCGCTACAGTGGAGCTGATAGACGGAGCCTCGGTGGTTTCATCTATCTCGCAAGGTTCACTCAACGTAACTCTGAAACTCTGTGGAAGATGCCGCATATTTACCCCTGGAGAACGCAGCTTCAAGTATTACGTACTCATGCGACCAGGAAAGCTGAGAGGATGCTTCTTATGAGGGTTTTCTAGTGGAGGGTCCAAGTAAAAGGAAAAATCATGAACTGCGCTCCAAGAAACCAAGCATATCTTACTGTTACAGCAATCGCCGC
>WQYS01000339.1 GCA_009781125.1 Acidobacteriaceae bacterium
ATTCGAATCAAAGAAATGATTTGATAGCCAATTTGTTGGTGTATCAGACCCCTGTCAGTGTCCCCTTGACATCCGACAGGAGCCGGCGTTACTGTTGTCGAATATCGAGGGGAATAGATGCCAACACCAACAGACCTGCTTCAGGGGACGCTCGATCTTCTTATTCTGCAGACGCTTGCTTTGGAACCGATGCATGGCTGGGGAATCGCCCAGCGCATTCAGCAGGTTTCCAGGGACGTGCTGCAGATCGGCCAGGGTTCGCTTTACCCGGCGCTGTACCGGCTGGAGTACAAAGGATGGATCAGGTCGGACTGGGGAAACTCTGAAAACAATCGCCGGGCCAAGTTCTACCGGCTGACGGCGGCTGGTAAAAAGCAGCTCGAAGCAGAACTGGCGACCTGGAATCGCCTGTCAGACGCCATTGCGTTGGTGCTGGGTCAAACAGCGGAGGCGCAATCATGATTACGGAGTTGCTGACTCGGCTTCGCTTCCTTGTCCTTCGCAAGAAGCACAGCGACATGGACGATGAACTTCAGTTTCATCTCGATCAATCTATTAAGGAGAAGCTGGCGGCTGGAATGACCGCTTCAGAGGCACGGCGTCAGGCCATGATCGAGTTTGGCGGAGTGGAGCGCACGCGCGAGCAATGCGTCCGGCAGCGTCCGGGGTGGTTTCTCGACACCTTCAAAAGGGACGTGCTCCACGGGCTGCGAATGATGCGCCGGTCGCCTGGCCCGATGGCCATCGCCGTGATAACGCTGGCGCTGGGAATTGGTGCCAATACGGCTATATTCAGCATAGTAGATGGGATATGGCTGAGGCCGCTTCCCATCGCCGATCCCTCGCATCTGGTGGCCATCAGCAGCGTGAAGAACCACGCCGCCGCGGATTCTGAAGGGCTCAACACTGAATCGTCGTTTGCGGAGTTCACTGACATTCGGGAGCGCGTGTCGGCATTCGCCGACGTTGCCGCTCGCGACCGCAGAGGTTTCATATTGCATATGCCTGACGGCCTCCAATTGCTGCTGGCTGAGGTTGTGAGCGATAACTACTTCACGTTTATGGGCATCCGCCCGGAGCTGGGGCATTTTCCGAATGAGAACGAACTACGCCGCGTGAGTACAGCGCCGTATGTTGTGATCAGCCACGGAACCTGGAAGCGCCTCTTTGGCGGAGACCCCAATGTGATTGGACAGATCGTAAATGTTGCACACGGGGCCGCCACCATAGCAGCGGTTATGCCCTCTGAATTCAGAGGAACAAATCCTATGATCGAACCGCAGGTCTACATTCCTCAGTCGAGTTGGTATACGTGGGATCCGGGGGGGCGGAATCCGTCACGAGTAAACCGCCAGTACACACTGTTTGCACGGCTGCGGCCAGGCGCAACCCTGACCCAGGCCAACGAGCAGATGCGGGCGCTGAGCGAAAACCTAGCGGCTGCGTATCCTGAGGCGAACAGCGGGCGCGCCCTCACGGCGAATTGGCAAACCAAGTCAGTGAACGACGCAGACGGTGTGCAATACGAGACGATCAGCATTTTTCTGCTTGCCATTGCTGGAGCTGTCCTTCTGATCGCATGTACAAACATCGCCAACATTCTGCTTGCGCTCAACGACTCGCGCAGGCGAGAGATGGCCATGCGCGCGGCGTTGGGCGCTTCTCGCGGCATGTTGCTGCGACAGCTTGTGACGGAGTATTCCGTGCTTGCCGTCTTCGGCGTTGCAGGCGGAGTACTGCTGGCCGAGAGGCTGATCCTGCTGATTCCGGCGCTGATGCCCAACGTCGGATTCCCGCTGGGCTTCGACTTCCGGCTCGATCATCGTGTGCTGGCGTTCGCTGTGGCGGCGGGAGTTGTGTCCGTCCTTATCTGCGGATTGATTCCGGCTCTGGCCGTGACGCGGACTTCGCCGCTCGACGCCATGCGCACTCAGTTGCCGCAACGTGGCAGGCTGAGGATGCCGGCGCGGAAGATTTTTGTAGTAGCGCAGATGACCATCTCCATGGCGCTTCTGATAATAACCGGGCTTCTGATACGGACATTGCTTCATATCGAGAACATGGACTTCGGATTCAACAGCAGGCAGAACGCCGTACTGATGGAGATAGGAGTGTCCAGTCGGCAAAATCAGGATTTCGATGCTATCGTCGCGCGAATGAAAGCACTGCCCGGTGTAAAAGATGCAAGTGTGGCCCGCGTTGTACCGTTCCCTGATAGTGGAAATGGCGCAACCAAGGTTGTCCTGGCACCGGACGAGCTTCCGTCAGAGACGGCGGGCTTCCCGGTCTGGTTCAATTCGGTCGATAACGGATATTTCGGTGTGATGGACATACCTCTGCTTCGTGGCCGGGCATTCGGAAGGCAGGACACTGCGGCCAGCGGAAGAGTGGCCATCATCAACGAAGCGCTGGCAAAGAAGCTCTTCGGCGATGTGGATGTCGTGGGACGAAATCTACGTCTCGGACGAAAGGACCCGGTGAATGTGGAGATCGTCGGCGTGACCAGCGACGGCAAGTATTCCCAACTGACTGAAACACCACAGCCCTACCTGTACCTGCCGTTCTCGCAGGAGAAATGGTTCAATCTGACTCTGATCGTGACCACGGCTGGTGACGCCCGCGCATTGTTGCCGGTAGTCAGAAAGACCATGCAGCAGATAAACCCAAACACTCTGATCTCCAACAGCCAGACGTTGACAGACCACATGCGGTTAGTTACTTATCTCAACCGCATGGCGGCATGGCTGATAGCTTCGCTTGGCGGGCTTGCGCTATTTCTTGCAATCCTCGGTCTCTATGGAGTAACGGCATACGCCGTCTCGCGGCGGACACACGAGATTGGCATTCGCATGGCGCTGGGAGCATCACGGGGAGAGGTCTTCAAGTCCGTGATGAAGGATGGCCTCAAACTTACATTGGCCGGAATGGTGCTGGGCGCAGGAATAGCTCTACTTCTGGGGCGTCAGATGAGCAGCCTGCTCTTCGGCGTCAAACCGTTCGACCCGACCATTCTCACGGGAGTGGCTATCGTAGTCATTGCGACATCGATCGCAGCGTTGATCGTTCCGGCGAGGCGGGCGCTCGGTGTCGATCCCATGGTGGCGCTCCGCGAGGAATAGTCCATTACATGGTTGTGGTGCGCCGCATCCTTTCCACGGATCGCTTGAGAGGTGCCTAGATCATTTTCGTGTTTGTTATAGACCCCAAATACCCCCAGATGCCGTCATCCTGAGCGAAGCGAAGGACCCCCGCATTTTTCTTCCTTGCCAAAAAATTATCCGGAAAAGCAAAACCGGCTAGGACAGTCACTGCTTTCCCTATGAGGTTGTTGCCGCTCCAGGCAAAATACGGGGGTCCTTCGCTTCGCTCAGGATGACGACTTCATAGAGATTTTTGAATCTACACAAATACGAAAATGCTTTAGACAGCAATCGGTATGTTTATCGTGGCGCGGGTCCCGAGTCCGTCTTCACGATTGGCAAGGCGAATCTCTCCACCGTGAGCGTGGGCGATCTGCTGCGCCAGTATCAATCCGATGCCGCTGCCGTTGGGCTTGGTGGTGTAGAAGGGCACGAAGAGATTCTCCGCATTGGCAATGCCCATGCCGCA
>WQYS01000340.1 GCA_009781125.1 Acidobacteriaceae bacterium
ATCTCCGACGGCGGCGACAACCGCAGCCGCTACACGGAGCGCGAGCTGCGGCGCACGGTGCGCGAGAGCGACGTGCAGATCTATTCCATAGGTATCTTCGACGAGCTCGCGCCCACCGAGGAGGAGCAAATGGGGCCGGTGCTGTTGAGCAACATCTGCGACATGACAGGAGGCAGAATGTTCCGCGTGCACGACCTCGCAGAGCTGAGCGACATTGCCTCGCGCATCAGCGCGGAGCTTCGCAATGAGTACGTTCTCGGCTACAGGCCGTCGGAGATGAAACACGACGGTAACTGGCGTAAATTGAAGATACGGCTGGTGCCGCCGCCGGGGCTTCCTCCGCTGACCGTGCACAATCGCCAGGGGTACTATGCGCCTTCGCAGTAATCGATGCTGGCCGTGGCTTCTGGCTGCGGCGGTGATCCTTCGAGCCGGATACGGATGGCCGCAACAGGCAACAGCAGCTCCTCCGGCCCAGCAGCCATCGTTGACGGTGGACCGCGATCCTGTGCGGTCGCCCGACCCCGAGTCTCCTCCGCCACCGGCTGGAACCTCTGAGCCGCAGGGGCTGGGACCGATCCATAAAGGCGCGGGCGGCAAATATACGCTGCGCGAAGACGCCTTCGAGGTACGGCTGAATGCCACGGTGCTCGATACCAGCGGACGGTCGATTCTCGATCTCACCAGAGACAATTTTCGTGTCTACGAGGATGGCGTTCCGCAGACCATTGCCTCGTTCCGGCGCGAAGACCTGCCGGTTTCGATCGGGATCGTGATCGACAGTTCGGCTTCGATGTTCGACAAGCAGGCTGCCGTCGTACAGGCGGCGCTTGATTTGGTGAAGCTGTCCAATCACGAGGACGAGGCTTTCGTGGTGGACTTCTCGGATGAGCCGTACATCGATCAGGATTTCACCAGCGATGTGAAGAAGCTGCGTGAAGGGCTTCAGTACATTCAGCCCAAAGGCGAGACGGCGATGTACGACGCGCTGGTAGCTTCAGCCGACTACCTGACGAAAAATGCGAAACATCCCAAGCAGGTGCTGCTGATTGTCACCGATGGCGATGATGACGCATCCAGCGAATCGCTGGAACAGGCAATCCGGCGAATTCAAGACTTGGACGGGCCGGTGATCTACTCGATAGGCTTACTGTTCGGTCAGGATATGGAAAAGCGCGCGGCGCGCCACTCAAGGCGCGTACTGGAGGCGCTGGCCGAGCAGACCGGCGGCGAGGCATACTTCCCGCACTCGACCAGCGAGATCGATGCGACTACGGCGGAGGTGGCCAAAGACATCCGCACGCAGTATACGATCTCGTACCACTCCACCAAGTCGCCCACGCTGGGTGGTTACAGGCTGGTTCATGTAGACGCCAAGGCGAAGAACTACGGCAAGCTCACGGTGCGGACCCGGAGCGGGTACTATCCGCGCATCAAAGGCATGGAGGCAAGCGGCGCAGCCGAAGCGTCCGGACAGGTGTCGCAAAGGTAACACTGGTGACATCTGGGTGCCCGTTCATGAGTCGCCGCGGCGACCTTTATCGCGTCATAAGTGGGAGGGATGCATCCATAGGCGCTAAGATAACCGTCATATGCGCAAAACTCCCTATCTTAGTGCCTATGAGGGATGCACCCGGACTCCGTGCCAGATTCGGTGGTTTTGTATTCTCATCGGTGCTCGCATCAGGTATCGTATTTCGTATGCGTGCGACGACTCGTTTTCTTGCGCTGCTGGCTCTTTGTCTTTTGCCTTCCATTAGGCTTACTGCTCAGGCCATCAGGCTTCCGGCGAACATCATCTTCAGCGGGGCCTCGGTTTACTCCGAGAGCGAGCTGCTCGCCTTCATCGGACTCAAGCCCGGCACGGTTTCAACGGTAGCCGCGGTTCAGGCCGCAGCTCAGAAGCTCAGCGATACCGGCCTGTTTGCCGATGTTCAGTTTCAGTCGGAGCCGCGGGGCCTTGTCTTCGCCCTCAAGCTCATGCCGGAATCCAATCTTCTGCCCGCGCGCTTCTCCAACCTGGTCTGGTGGTCCAACGAAGAGCTTGCGAAGGCGCTCGAAACCCGTGTTCCTCTTTACCACGGCTTGGTCCCCATCGCGGGCAACATGCAGGATGCCGTTATGGCAGCCCTCACGGCGATGCTGGCGGAAAAGAATGTCCAGGCGAAGGTGTCGGTGATACCGGTCGTTCCTTCACTGGGCGCTACTCCCACCGGGTACAACTTCCTGATTGAATCGCCTCAGGTGCTGGTCCGTTCGGTTGCCTTTACCTCGGCATCGGCTGCCATGCAGATGCAGCTTGAAGGAGTCAGCAAAGACGCCGCCGGGCAGCCCTTCGACAGGGACTCCACCGGCTTGTCCATCACCTCTCGCGTTACCCAGCTATACCGTGACGCCGGCTATCTGGACGCTGCCGTCGCGAACATCAGCCGCAGCGCGCCCGAGGTTACTTCCGGGGCCATCAACCTCGACCTCACCGCCACCATCCACGAGGGCGAACCTTACCGTATCTCTGCGTTTACCTGGCCGGGTTCGGACATCATCAGCGCCGAGGACTTCAACAAGCGGGTCCAGCTTCACGCCGGAGACATCGCCTCCCAGAGCGTCATCAAGAGCGGCCTCGGCATCATCGGCGGCGCCTACTACTCCAAGGGCTACCAGGACGCCAAGATCCAGGCCCTGGCCACTCCTGACGCCGCTAACCACCAGGTCGCTTATAACATTCGTGTAGTTCCTGGCCCCCAGTACCGCATTAAGTCCGTCAACGCCGTAGGCCTGGACGAGCAGCAGCTCAAAGACTTCAACGCCAACTGGCGGCTGAAGCCCGGCGAGGTCTACGACGTAACTTACGTCAACAGCTTCCTGCTCAAGAACACGGCGATTAAGTCGCTGCAAGGGTACTCAGCCACCTACAAGGCGCTTTCCGACACCAACACCCACCTTGTCGATCTCACCGTCACCTTCGTCAAGGGAGGCAATCTCGTGAAGGCTGCCGATTAACTCTCAAGCGGGTCATTTCATCGCAGCGAGAAGCCTGGTAAGACGCGCGAACGCCTCGTCGCGGGCCTTCTTATTGGCTGGATTCGTGTTTGCGGGGTCTTCTCCGGCGCGCATGAAGCCGTGGCCTGCTCCGTCATAGATGACCGGCTCGAACCTCTTTCCAGCAGCCTTCATGGTGCGGGTTGCGTCTGGCACGGTTGCTGTAATCCGCGCGTCGTTACCGGCGTAGAACCCATAGACAGGCGCGGTGATGGAAGTGATATTCGCAGGAGCGGGTCCGTAGAAGACGAACGCTGCGGAGAGGTCCGGGCGGTGCGCGGCAAAACGAAACGACTGTCCGCCTCCCCAGCAGAAGCCGACGACGGCGATCCGTCCGTTACCCGCAGGAATGGTCTTTGCGTAGTCGGCGGCGGCGTCAAGATCGGCGAGCACGGTGTCCGGGTTCAGGCCGGAGACGGCCTCCGTGATGGCGTCCATGCTCGGGAAGGAGTCTGTTCCGCCGCCGCCGGGGCCGAAGCCGCTCAGCAGATCGGGCGCGACAACCACGAAGCCCGCCGCGGCGAGATCGTCGGCCATCGACTTGGCCCAGCTCGAAA
>WQYS01000341.1 GCA_009781125.1 Acidobacteriaceae bacterium
CCCAAGGCGATCTACGTGCAGGAGGCGCAGGTCATCGACTCCGAGGGCAAGGTGAAGACGCTGAAGCAGCCGCGGGTCGATCCCAGCCGCTGCGTGGGTTGCGGGGCCTGCGAGTATGCCTGTCCGTTGCAGGAGCGTCCGGCGGTATACGTGACCAGCATCGGCGAAAGCCGTTCGCCAGGAAGTCAGATTTTGTTGAATAGAAATTAAAGGAGCGTTACCCGATGTCGAATAGAAAGAAAATGATTGCCGCTGCGCTGATGCTGGTGGTTGTAGCGTGCGCGGCAGGATGCCGGAAGAAGGTGAACCCGTTTCCCCAGTCGAGCGCCGTGAGCGGCTGGGAGAAGACCAGTGAGACGCGCGTCTTTGCTGCGAAGGATCTGTGGCAGTACATCGACGGCGACGCCGAGCACTACATACAGGCAGGTGTCGTCTCGACTTCGACGTCGGACTACAAGTATCAGGGCAGGGTCGAGGCGGTGGTCGATGTGTTCACCATGAAGGACGCGGCGGGAGCGCAGACCATCTTTCAGCAGAACCAGGCCAGCGACGCTAGCGCCATCTCGATTGGCGATGCAGGCCTGCTGTTCTCTGGAAGCCTGGTCTTCCGCAAGGGGCCATACTTTGTGCGCATCGTCTCCTACCAGCCTGGAGCAGATACTCCGCAGGCATTGACGGCGCTGGCGCACGGCATTGAGGCCAGATTGTAGTTTCACTAGGCCGTTCACCCGGCCATAAAGCATAGAGAGGATCGGCAATGAGAAACAGACGTGAGTTTCTGAAGGATGCGGCAGCAGGCGCTGTCGTGCTGGGCGCAGGCACGAAGCTTGCCGCGGAGGGTACGACGGCGGCGAAGTCGCGCGTGGTGGTGGCCAAAGATGCGGCTCTGCATGATGCCAACGGAGTGATGGATGAGAAGCGCGTGCCAGCTCTGCTCGACCGCGCCATTGCGGCCTATACAGGGCAAAGTAAACCGTTAGCCGCGTGGAAGCAGATTCTGGCCCGAGGCGGCGGCGAGGGCAAGGTGATCGGCCTGAAGGTGAACGGACTGGGCAGCAAAGGCATTGCCACGCATCCGGCGCTGGTCATGGCGGTAGCAGAGCGGTTGCAACAAGCCGGCATCAAGCCGGGCAACATCATCGTCTTCGACATGAATACGAATTTTTTGCAGGCCTGCGGGCTGACGATCAACTCCGGCGACAGAAGCAGGATGCGAGTGATCCCGAACGATGCCGCTGAGTTTGAGGCCGAGGTGGCGTGCGGCTCCTCGAAGGCGCACTTCACCAAGACGCTTACGCAGGACTGCGCTATGGTCATCAACCTGCCGATCCTGAAAGACCACTCTGGAGCGGGCCTCACCTTCGCCATGAAGAACATGTACGGAGTGATCAAGCACCCGGACCTGCTTCATGGCAATCATTGCAACCCGGGCGTGGCCGATCTGAACGCCCTGCCCGTGGTGCGCCAGAAGGTGAACTTCATCATCGGCGACGCCATGTCGTCGGTGTACGACGGCGGGCCGGGGTTCCGTCCGGAGCGGCTGTGGTATCCGAACACGCTGCTCGTCGGCGAGGACCGCGTGGCCGTCGATTACCTGGCCTGGCAGATGATCGAGCGCAAGCGCAAGGAGGCCGGCATGAAATCGCTGGAGGAGGCCGGGCGCGCTCCGCGCTACATCGCAACGGCGGCAGATGCCGCACACAAGCTGGGCACGTGCGATCCGGCGCGCATCAGCGTAAAGGAAGTGTAGGAGAAGCGGCCATGGCCGAAGAACAGGCAACCATGACGCGGCGCGAGGCTATGATTCAGCTTCTGCGCGCAGGAGGCGTGGCCGCGGGAACGGCTGCGGCGGGCGTGTGGCTGAGCGAGCGTAGTCTTCGGCCACAGCCTGCTCAGGCGGAGCAGGCACGGCGCGATCATCGCGTGGCGACTGATGACAAGTGGCCGCATCTCACCGTGGCGCAGGGCGGCGAGCCGCATGAGCTGGTTCAGCGCGTGCTCGAAGACATGGGAGGAATGCGGCGCTTCGTCGGGCGTCAGGATGTAGTGGTCATCAAGCCCAACGTGGCCTGGGACCGCACGCCCGAACAGGCGGCCAACACCAATCCCGAGGCGGTCGCCGAGGTGGTGCGGCAGTGCCTGCAGGCGGGCGCGAAGCGGGTCGTCGTCACTGACGTGAGCTGCAACGAGCCGCGCCGGTGCTTTCAGCGCTCAGGAATCATGGCGGCGGCGCGAGCAGCGGGCGCAGAGGTCATTCCAGGCAATCCGTCCAACCCGGATCTCTTCCGCGAGGTGGAGATGAACGGCGTGGTGCTGAAGCGCTGGCCAATCTTCACACCGTTTCTTGAAGCCGACAAGATCATCAACATGCCCATCGCCAAGCACCACGAACTGACGGGCGTGACGCTGGGCATGAAGAACTGGTACGGCATTCTGGGCGGCGAGCGCAACCGTCTGCACCAGCAGATTCATCAGAGCCTGGCCGATCTCGCCAACTTCATGCTGCCGACGGTAACGCTGCTCGACGCCTACAGAATTCTGCTGCGCAACGGTCCAACGGGCGGCAATCTGGAAGATGTTGCCCTGAAGAAGACGATGGTTGCAGGAACCGATCCGGTGGCGCTCGATGCATGGACAGCCAAGGCGTGGTGGAATATCGATGCCGACAAACTTCCCTATCTGTCAATGGCCGCAATGTATGGACTGGGCACGGTGGAGTTCGAGAAGCTGGATGTGAAGGTCAGCCGGATATAAAGCGAACCGCGCCGGAGTGCAGCGACGGAACCTGTTTTGCCCTGCAACGAACGCCCGGGTGCCCCATCCTTCGCGTTTTTTGCGAAGGGTGGGAATGTATACGGCTCAACTCACCATAGTCTGAGACAGAAAATATGGTTGATCGAGCATCATGCATTCCCACCCTTCGTCCGCCCAAACGACATGGGCTTTCCCCAGCCAGCTTCGCGGACGAAGGATGGGGCACCCGGGCGTTTGTGCCGCTCAAGGCAAAAAGTAGATTCCGTCTCTTCGCTCCGGAATGACAAGGGAGAGCGGTCAGGGTGAACACACCTTAGATATGGCAGCTCACCATGCCGCGCTTTTCGAGATAGCGCTGGTGATACTCCTCTGCTTTCCAGAAGGTTCTCGCGGGAGAGACCTGAGTCGCTACACGATTGCGGTAGGCTCCTGAGGCGTTGAGCTCGACGATCTTCTCCCGCGCCTTGGCCTGCTGCTCATTCGTGTGGGTAAAGATCACGCTGCGATACTGCGTTCCATGATCCGGCCCCTGACGATTGACCTGGGTCGGGTCGTGCATGGCGAAGAACACGTCCAGCAGCTCGTCGTAGCTGAGCCGCGACGGGTCATAGGTAACCTGAACGACCTCCGCGTGGCCAGTGCGGTCCGTACAAACATCCTTGTAGGTTGGGTGCTCGAGATCGCCGCCTTCGTATCCTGCGGCCGTGTCTATCACGCCTGTGATCTCGCTGAACTTGGCTTCGATTCCCCAGAAGCATCCTGCTCCAAAGGTCGCGGTTTCCATGGCCACTTGTGTCGCTCCTCCGCCTGTATTTGAGATGCCCACC
>WQYS01000342.1 GCA_009781125.1 Acidobacteriaceae bacterium
AGCGCGTTGGACATCAGCTTGTTTTCGATGGGCTGCGGAGCGATCATCTTGCCGCCGCTGGTCTTGAGAATCTCCTTCTTCCGGTCCGTGATCGAAAGGTAGCCGTCGGCATCGAGCGTGCCGATATCGCCGGTCTTGAACCAGCCGTCTTTGGTGAAGGCGTTGCGCGTCGCCGCCTCCTGGTTCCAGTAGCCCGGAAAGACCGACGGCGCTTTGACCTCGACTTCGCCATCGGCGGCGATCCGGCACTGCACGTTCAGCAGCGCCTTGCCTACGGATCCAGCCTTCTGAGCGTAGGGGTAGTTCAGCGAGATCAGCGGCGAGGTCTCCGTCAGCCCATAACCCTCATAGATGCGGATGCCGATATCGGCGAACCAACCGATGGTATCCATGCCGAGCGGAGCGCCGCCGGAGACACAGAGCCGTATTCTTCCGCCCATGCCTTCGCGGATACGCCTGAAGACCAGCCGGTCGGCGAGCTTCCACTGAAACCCGGAGGGCCGACGGCCCGCCAGCGTCTCTTCCCTGTGGGCCCGGCCCACGGCGAGCGCCCAGGCGAGCAGCTTTGCTGACATCCCTGAACCAGCTTTCGCCTCCACCGCCTGGCGCGTCTTTTCGTACACTCGGGGAACGGCCACGAAGAGCGTCGGCTTCACCGCCCGCATTACCTCGGGCAGGCGGTCGAGCTTGCCGCAGTAGGCGATCTTCACCCCGAGGTACATAAGGATATAGTCCAGCAGCCGCGCCAGCGCATGAGACAAGGGCAGAAACGAGATGCTTACATCGTTCGGGTTCAGGTCCAGCCTGGCGGGGCCGTAGTTGATGTTGGCGGCGATGTTTCCGTGCGTCAGCATGACGCCCTTGGGCTCGCCCGTGGTGCCGGAGGTGTAGATGATCGTCGCCAGATCGCCGGGCTGCGCGGTCCGCAGCATGGCGTCGAAGGCGGCGTCCGGTTGCTGTCGTTCGGACGCGAGCGAGAGAAGCTGGCCCAGGCTGATAGCGCCCGGATACTCGCCGTCATCCATGACTACGACGCACTCCAGCATGGGCACGTCTCCGGCGGCGACGATCTTGTCGTACATCTTGCGCGACGACACCACGGCAACCTTCGCGCCCGAGTCCCTCAGAATGTATCCAACCTGCTCCGGCGTCAGCGTCGGATAGAGCGGAACATCGACGGCCCCAATGGCCAGCACAGCGAAGTCCACCACCGCCCATTCCCAGCGGTTCTCGGCCAGAATGGCCACGCGGTCGCCCTTGCCTACGCCCCATTTGCAGAAGGTCTCGGCCAGCACGCGAACGCGGCCATAGAGCTCCACTCCCGTAATCGGCTGCCAGCGCCCGGCTGTGGCCTGCGTCATCATCACTACGCCTGGGCCACGCTCCGTTGCTCGGACAAAAACATCATTGATCGTCTGTACGTTCAGCATTCCCCACCTTGTATCGAATTGCTCTAATCTCGCATCATAAATGTGTATCACAGTCCGGCACAGGCGTTTTTCAGCCCAGGGACCACGTTTTGTTATACTAGAGGCTCATTTACAGGCTCGGGAAAGCCTGACTCGGTAAGCAATCCAACATAGTATGGGGTCTCCTTGAGGGCAGAACCTCACCGGGTTGGTGTATTTGCAGTAACTCCCTTCACTCCCGCCGGAATGAGCTTACGGATTCGAGGACGCCATGCACACACCGGACTGCCGTCTCAGCATTCCAGAGGCCCAGGGGCTCTACCACCCGCGTAACGAGCACGACGCCTGCGGCATGGGACTGGTAGCCAGCATTCGCGGCGAAAAGAGCCACGACATCATCCGCAAAGGCATCGAGGTGCTCATCAACCTCACCCATCGCGGCGCCGCCGGCAGCGATCCGGAGACCGGCGACGGTGCCGGCATCCTCATCCAGATTCCCCACATCTTCTTCGCCATCGAGTGCGGCAAGCTCGGCATGCAGCTTCCCGAGCCGGGACGCTACGGCGTGGCCATGGTCTTCTTCCCGGTCGAGAAGCACAGCCGCCTGCGCTGCGAGGGCGTCTTCGAGCGCATCGTCGGCGAAGAGGGAGCCACGGTCATCGGCTGGCGCAACTTCCACGTGTGCAACGAGGCCCTCGGACACGAGGCCCGCCGCTCGCAGCCGTATATCGAGCAGTTCTTCGTCGGCGCGCCCGACGGCATGGATGACGATAGCTTCGAGCGGCTGCTCTACCGCATCCGCCGCCGCGTTGAAAACGAGATCGCCGCCTCCAGTATTGAAGACAAGGCGAGCTTCTACATCCCATCCTTCTCTTCGCGCACCATCGTCTACAAGGGACTCATGCTGGCTCCGCAGATCGAGAAGTTCTACACCGATCTGGCCAATCCGCTGGTCACCAGCGCGCTTTGCCTTGTGCATCAGCGCTTCTCTACCAACACCTTCCCGAGCTGGAAGCTGGCGCATCCGTACCGCTACATCGCTCACAACGGCGAGATCAACACCATCCGCGGCAACGTCAGTTGGATGAACGCCCGCCAGTCGGTGTTGAAAAGCCCGCTATACGGCGACCAGATCGACGATCTCTTTCCCGTTATCACGCCTGGCGGCAGCGACTCGGCCTCGCTCGACAATGCAGTCGAATTTCTCTTTCAGGCGGGCCGCAGCCTGCCCCACGTCATGGCCATGATGATCCCCGAAGCCTGGGCCGGCAATCCCGACATGGACGAGGACAAGCGCGCCTTCTACGAGTACCACGCCTCACTGATGGAACCCTGGGACGGTCCCGCCGCCATTGCTTTCACCGATGGCCGCATCGTAGGAGCGACTCTGGACCGCAACGGCCTGCGTCCGGGCCGCTACATCGTCACCAAGGACGATCTTGTCGTGCTCGCCTCCGAGGCTGGCGTCATCGAGGTTCCCGCTGAAGACATCAAGAAAAAAGGACGTCTGCAGCCGGGCCGCATGTTTCTGGTGGATACGGTCGCCCAGCGCATCATCTCCGACGCAGAAATAAAAAAGGAACTGGCCGCACGCAAGCCATACGCCGAGTGGCTCCAGCAGCAGCAGGTCACGACCGACATACTGCCCGAGCCTACGCGCACCATCGCCACCAACTCCGAGACCCTGCTGCGCCGCCAGCGCGCCTTCGGATACAGCGAAGAAGACCTGCGCATCCTGCTCGCGCCCATGGGAGCTCGCGGCGAAGAGCCCATCGGATCGATGGGCACCGACACTCCTCTGGCGTGTCTGTCGGATCGCCCGCAGTCGCTGTTCAGCTACTTCAAGCAGCTCTTCGCGCAGGTGACCAATCCGCCCATCGACCCTATCCGCGAAGAGATGGTGATGTCGCTGATCAGCTACATCGGCACCGAGCGCAACATCCTCGACGAGAAGCCCGAGAACTGCCATACGCTCAAGCTGCCGCATCCGATCCTCACCAACCGCTGCCTGGAGAAGCTGCGCCGCGTCTCTGCCGGAGACCTGCTGGCCACCACGCTTCCCACACTGTTCCGCGCCGAAGAGGGCGAGCAGGGCCTGCGCCGCGCGCTCGACGAACTGAGCGCCCGCGCCTCGCACGCGGTGACCTCCGGCTACACGCTGCTTAT
>WQYS01000343.1 GCA_009781125.1 Acidobacteriaceae bacterium
CCTCAAGCACACGCAGCGCGAGATGATTCAGGGCGACATGGACGCCGAGCGCGCCAAGCGCGAGCTGATCGAGGCCAATCTGCGCCTGGTCGTCTCCATCGCCAAGAAGTACACCAACCGCGGCCTGCAGTTCCTCGACCTCATTCAGGAGGGCAACATCGGCCTGATGAAGGCGGTCGATAAGTTCGAGTACCGCCGCGGCTACAAGTTCTCGACCTACGCCACGTGGTGGATTCGCCAGGCCATCACGCGCGCCATCGCCGATCAGGCGCGCACGATCCGCATCCCGGTGCACATGATCGAGACCATCAACAAGCTGATCCGCACGTCACGACAGCTAGTTCAGGAGCTTGGCCGCGAGGCGTCGTCGGAGGAGATTGCCCGGCGCATGGACATTCCCGTGGCCAAGGTGCGCAAGGTGCTGAAGATTGCGCAGGAGCCGATCTCGCTCGAAACGCCGATCGGAGAAGAGGAAGACTCGCATCTGGGAGACTTCATCGAAGACCGCATGGCGGTTTCGCCGTCGGACGCGGTGATTGGAGTCAACCTGAAGGAGTACACCTCGCAGGTGCTGCGCACGCTGACGCCGCGCGAAGAGCGCGTCATCAAGATGCGCTTCGGCCTGGAAGACGGCAGCGAGCACACGCTGGAAGAGGTAGGCCAGAGCTTCCAGGTAACGCGCGAGCGTATTCGCCAGATAGAGGCCAAGGCCCTGCGTAAGCTGCGTCATCCCAGCCGCAGCCGCAAGCTGAAGGCCTTCGTCGATGGCGTGAAGGATATGTAAGTCAGTAACACTTTGTGATAGAGAAGAGGCGCGATAATTCGCGCCTCTTAAACTTAGGAGTGAGGAGAAACAGCGGCTTGGAGGACGGCAGCCTTAACCGCTTCGGTAAATCGTTCTGTTCGAATAGAATCACGATCCAGTCCGGTCTCTTTAGCAGCTTCGTCAATGATTCGAGCTGCCTCACCAATAAATTTGTCAGAAGTGTTGGAGTCACTCAGAGCGTCAGATATTTTTTCGCAGTACTGTTTCATTTTTTTACTATTCTCCCACTTTGGCAAATCTCCTGCGATAAGAATTCTGAGCGCAAAGATCATATGATATCTGGCCGGACGATATTTTCCCTCCAGATGGCCATTCCGAAGCATAAACTCTACTTTGTACAGCGCTAATGCGGAAACGTAATATGGCTCCATACACTGATCCTTGGCAAATATATCTGTACCAAGTTTGGCTTTTATACTTTTGAAGTTTCGCGTGGTGCGATGTGGTTCATCAAGAAACATCGCAGCAAAGGATCGAATCAAGCCGTCAAAAGTAACAATCCTGGTTTTCTCAAACTGGCTATTATCGTACTGCCTTGATCGTCTTTCAAAATATAACCGTTCAGGGGCAGATATAGAGTTGAAATATGTCTCAAGGGTTTTGGGATACTCTTGCAGAGCAAAGAGTTGCTCTTCCTTTACTACAGTCTGCCAATTGTTTGCCTTGACGATTGCATTGATAACATTTTCATCCTGGGTACAAATCAGTCGTATAGGGATAGTGACGTTCTCATTGAGAACTTCTCTTCGGAAAACAGCACATTAGAAGTTTGGCACCCATTCACTATCTGATAATTTTCTATGTAGAATTTGTCTCCAGTAAGTTGAACGGTTGATGCAATAATTGTTAGACCGTTGTTCATAAGCACAAATCTATTCTTGTTTTCTGATTCAAGCGTCTGTTTGATTTGTGAATTCACAGGATTAAAGCCTTGCCAATCGCGTACATTATCGAAAAATAATCCTCCCTTCATATTTCCAGATTCACCAGTAATAAGTTTTCTATATTCACACCAAGGAAGAAAACCTATATAGGCTTGATTGACGCCTGGAATTTCTGGCTTAACAGTCACACGAGATGTAAAAATAAAATCTGCGGAGATAGCATTCTTTGTTCTCTGGTACATCTTCTGAATACGGCTTGCGTCCAGAGGTTCAAACTGAATCAAGCTAAAAAGTCCAGTATCGCTAAGATCAGACCGGACACCTTCAATTCGTGATAGAAGGGCGGGTTCGCCTAGCCATTTTCCAGTGGTTGCATAAAACAATTTACATTTTGGGTTTCCGCGGGTAAACCTACTGCTCTTCTTGTAGATTATGCGCATTATTTCGGCATAAGCTGAAATCTTTTCGTTTTGTTTGAGTTTTGGTTTATCGTCGAAAAAGTCACAAACGCCGAATCCAAAAGTTCCTATCTTTGCACCATCGAAATGAGGTGAGGTTTCAGCTTGAGTAAAAATGAACTCTACTTCGAGTGGCCCAGCACCTGATGTGGCGTCATCAATCTCATCGATATCGGTTACCAAGACGTGATTCACCATTACGGCAATGCTGTCAATTCCTGTATCAGAACCACCTTGGTTGTCGGAGCCACTTCCTACGACCAGATCGTGCGTGTCGAAAGTTTCAGAATGCTCGGATTTTACAACGATATATGCAGTAAAGTGCTCAAATCGTTTACTTTCAGGCAAGGTCTCAAGATTGTTTTGTTGTGAAAACTCAGTCAGCAGAGATTCAGTGATTTTGTCCAAAACGTTCTTCCTTTCTCTCCATCTCGATGCACTGTGGCGAACAAGTAAAGTATTTGAGGTTGATTGGAAATTAGGTCAAACAGTCCCCGTCAAAGACCGCTGCCACTACTTCCGTCCATTAATGCGGTCGTACAGGTAGACATCGCTGGTTGTGCCTAGAGACTCGTTATAGAGGCTTATTCCGCCGAGGGTTTCTTTTAGTTCTTCGCTGAAATCGTGGATTGCGTGCAGATGATCTGCTGTTGCGGGAATCTCCAGCGAGTCCGTCTGGAGAAACTTCTGGTAGCCTCGATCCAGCAGGCGCGTGATGGAGCCGTTCAGCACCCAGCCCGGACGGACAAGAATCTCTGGCGAGCCGTCGGCAGCCGGAGCGATCTCTGCCGCGCAGCCGCGCTTGGTCACCCGAACCGCCCGTGTGACGTGCTTTGCACCCTCCAGCGCCGGTCCTACATCAAATTGATGGTTGCTTAGAAGTGAAAGTGCCTCATCAAACATGCGCCGCGAAGATTTTTTTGCCATAAGAACCCGTTCCAGGATTAGCTGGATTAACTGTCGCACATCCTGGTATCCGCTTCAAATTCAGGCTTCTGCACGCAGCAGCAAAATTCGGGCCGCAAACATCGAATCAATACAGATGATGACTGCCACCAAACCGCTCGGCTCCACCGTCCTCGAACGCATCGGGAATACGCCGCTGATCAGCCTGAATGCGCTGGTCGAACATCTGCCCGGCGTTCAGATTCTCGGCAAGGCGGAGTGGACTAACCCCGGCGGCTCCATCAAGGACCGCGCCGCCGCCGCCATCGTGACCGACGCACTGCGGCGGGGGCAGCTCACCTCGCGCCGGGGCTTGCTAGACGCCAGCAGCGGCAACACGGGCATTGCCTACGCCATGCTGGGAGCGGTGATGGGGTTTTCGGTTACGCTTTGTATGCCGTCGAGCGCGTCGGTTGAGCGCAAGCGCTACCTTGCTGCTTACGGAGCGCGCGTCA
>WQYS01000344.1 GCA_009781125.1 Acidobacteriaceae bacterium
CATGGCGCGCGGCGCGGGCAGCACCTTCGACACCATCCTGCCGCTTGCAAAGAAATACCGCGTGGGAGCGGTCAACTGGGGATTCGTCGCCGGCAAAACTCAGACAAACCTACCCTGGGATTCATGGCAGCGGCCCTATGTCGTGGAAAAACCCACCGTCTGGTTCCACGACATCTTCTACCCAGATGGGAAGCTGTATCGTCCGCGCGAAGGCGAAGTGATACGCAGCCTCACGGCGAACGCGGCCAATGCTGAATCGGCTTCAAAATAGACGGCAGGTCTCCCAGACCCTGCAAAGGACATTGCATGAGCAGCGCTTCAAGGAACCAGGGGCATCTTGCTTTTACGGCCATCGCCGCTTCGCTTTCAGGATTGCTTTTCGGGTTTGATACGGCAGTAATCGCCGGAACGACGCACGCCTTGACAGATGTGTTTGCTTTGTCGCCAGCCACTCTCGGCATCACGGTTTCCAGCGCTCTATGGGGAACGATCGCAGGCGCAGCCTTCTCCGGCGCGTTGAGCGACAAAGTAGGCCGCCGGAGCTGTCTTCGAGGACTCGCCGTCATCTATCTCGTTTCTGCTGTTGGATGCGCCATCTCCTGGAACTGGACCTCTCTGTTGATCTTTCGCATCGTGAGCGGCCTGGCGATTGGCGCCTCGTCGGTAATCAGTCCAACCTATATCGCAGAGATCGCTCCGCCGGAACGGCGTGGACGGATGGTGGCATTTTTTCAGTTCAACATCGTCGTTGGAATCCTATTGGCATATCTTTCGAACTACCTCATCGGACTGGCCCATATGGGACTGTCCGATTGGCGCTGGAAGTTCGGAGCTGCCGCCATACCTGCCACCTTGTTTCTATTTGCGCTGATTCGAATCCCCGAGAGTCCCCGCTGGCTCGTGGTCCATGGGGAAGTAAGCCGGTCTCTTACCGTCCTGCGCGAGATGGGATCGAATGATCCAGAATCCGAAGTGGAGGCAATCAGACTAAGCCTGAGAGACGAACAGGCGGGAAGAAGCGAGCATCTATTTATCTGGCGCAATCGTCTTCCCATCTTCCTGGCGGTCTCGATCGGCTTCTTCAATCAGGCCTCCGGCGTGAATGCAATTTTGTACTACTCGAACAGCATCTTTGAAAAGGCAGGCTTCAGCGCCATGTCGAGCGGTCTACAGTCAGTGTCCATAGGTCTGACGAATTTCCTGGCGCTATTAGTCGCCATGATATTTATTGATCGCATAGGCAGGCGCGCGCTGCTACTGATTGGTTCGGTCGGCATGGCAATCTGCATGGCCGGAGTAGCGTACATCTTTCAGGTGCAACGTCACCAATCCATATTGGTATGGATGCTGATAGGTTTTATCGGCTTCTTTTCCTTCTCGCAGGGGTCTGTAATCTGGGTATATCTGAGCGAGATCTTTCCGAATCGCGTGCGCGCGAAAGGTCAGGCGCTAGGCAGCTTTACACATTGGGCCATGAATGCAATTATTTCGGCGGCTTTTCCCGTGGCCGCTGCTCATTGGGGACCGCTGCCATTCTGGTTCTTTTCCGGAAGCATCGTTCTGCAATTCCTCGTAATCGCTACTACCTATCCTGAAACGCACGGAGTAAGCCTCGAGTCCTTGCAGCAACGGCTAACTCTTGCTGACTAGAGCATTTTGATACATGTGAAAGGCCCCCTCAGCCATAAGGCTGAGGGGGGAGATAATAATGGATGGAACGGCTTATTTACTAACTTCCAGTTGAACCGTGGTGAGGTGTGCGCCGCCGCAGGAACCAGTTCCGGTTATATCTATCTGATACTTCGGAGCCACTGAGGAGGAGCTGTTGTTGTCGTTGCCGCAACCCAGGATAGCGGAGCCAGCCAGCCCGGCCAGGGCCAGCACAAGCACTATCAGCAGATTGCCCATGCTCTTCCGGCGACGCCACGCCGCCAGAGGAAGCAGCAGCATTGCCAGCGCCAGAGGAGCTTTGACGCCAAAGCCGGTGGTATCCAGCATCGCCGTCTGCTTAGGTATGTTTATCGTCAGAGTCGTGCTGGCTCCGCTTGCCGGCGTCACCGAAGCTGGCGAGAAGCTCCAGGTTGCATTGGGCGGAAGCGCTGGCGTGAACGCCACGATAAACGTCACCGGACAGTCGTACGATCCGTTTATCGAGGACAGGTTCAGCGTGTAACTCACCGGCGTGCCCAAAGCCACTGTCTGCGTCGCCGATGCCGCCGCAATGGCAAAGTCGACGGCGGCTCCCGTCTGCACCGTAACCGTAGACAGAGCCGCTGAGGCGTAGGCCGAGGCGCCGTCCGCCGTGTAGGTTCCGGAGACCGACGTCGCTCCTTCCGGAATGGTTGTCGCGCAGGTAGCCGTTCCATCCCCTGCGACCGTCACCGGATTGCCGCTGTTAGTGCAGGTAAGCGCCGTGCCACCGTTGTAGGTGAACTCCACCGTACCCGACGCTCCCGCTGGCAACGCTACCGACAGCGTAGCCGGTTTGCCTGCGGCTGGCGGGGTAGGATCGGAGATTATCTGCAGAGACGAAACCGGAGGAGCCTGTGGCAGCACCACCGCCAGGTTCTGGAACTCAACCGGAGCTGCCGAGGAAACTCCGGTCAGCGAAGCCGTCGCAGTATAGGTTCCCTCATCCGCAGCTTCAACGTACACATTGGACGTGTTGCCATTGCTGAGAGTCGTCGTTACTGCCGTGTCATTCCACGGGCCGGAGGCCGAGTTTGAAAACAGTAATCCGGTAGCTGGGCCGAAGGTCACGGAGACGCCACTGAGAGGGTTCCCGTAGATGTCCTGCGCCTGCGCCACCAGCGCATTGGTGAAGACGCCCGGAGCGTTGATCGTCTCGCCCGCATTGGATGGATCGCTGAAGTTGACGATCTGTGTCTGCGGTCCAGCCGGACAGACTGCCGGAGTTGATCCGGCGGGAGGCACATAGGCAAGGTTGCGGTTCGCCAGAACGTCGAAGGCAGGCCTGGGCTGCTGGCTGCTGTCAAACAGCGACCAGATGCTTCCATCGCTCTCGGCGGCCCTCATGTAGTAGAGGCGCGTGAAGCGCGGGCTTACGCTGGTGTTCACCCTCAGCATGTACGACGCCGCGCAGGCCTGGGTGATGTCGTCCGGACTGGGATTGCCCGCCTGTCCCAACCCTACTTCGGAGTTCCAGAACTCCGCATCCGACCACCATGGATCGTTGAGAAGATTACCGACGATCTTCACCGTGCAATACCCCGCGCTGGTGCATGTAAGATTGCTGGCATTGTTCTTGAGGATGTAGTTATTGATGTCGTTCCATTCGTGGTAAGCGAAGACCTCGGGCTTCCATCCGGCGGGAGCAGTGGGCCAGTAGGTCGCAAGATCGGCATTGATGTAGTACTTGTACTTATCCAGATAAGTGGCCGAGCTGCCGTTAGCGCAGGTGGCGTCCGTTGAGGTAGGACAGTTCTGCAGGTAGTCCTGCCATGCGTTGCCATTGGAGTTGAAGGCTCCCGCCGCCACGTTGCCGCACACGGACGAATGCGCGTCGCACTCCGAGCGCAGGACGAGGTAATAATCCGCG
>WQYS01000345.1 GCA_009781125.1 Acidobacteriaceae bacterium
CTTGTTCAGCTGCCAGCGGATGTCCGCCGAACGCCAGGCAGCCTCTGCCGCCAGCGGCGAATCGGGAAAATACTCGTAGACGCGCCGGTAGAGCAGATGAGCACACATAGCCGCATCCTTGGGCGCGTGCGGACGCGAGGCCTCATCCTCAAGGTTCGCAGCCGCTCCGTAGAGAATGACATCGCCGCTGGGAGTCGCCGGGCCAACCACGCCTTTATCGTGAATCCATCCCGAAGCCGGAGACGCATTCTCTTCGTCGCTGAACTCGGGCTTGTCTTCGGTGTCGTCTTCGACGTCGATGTTGGCGAAGACCTTCACCCAGGGCGCGCTGCGCTCGACGACGGCGACCTCGTGCCCCGGAGTCACCAGCGAGACGCGCTGCGAATCCGGATCGGAGGCAACATAGACAATCGCCTCATGCAGCACCGTCGCGCGCGTGGAAGGATCGTAGTCGGCCCGCTTCCTCTTCTGCGCCCAGGAGCCGGCACAAACCGCAAAGAACACAACCGCAAGGACCACCATCTTATGCCACCGTATTCTCATGATCACCACCCAGTGTTCTGCCTTTGAATTAAAGCGCCGAAGGCGCGTTCTATACCAGCCCAGGGCGTAGCCCTGGGTAAACTGCCAATCACCCATACAAGGGCTGTAGGCCCGCTCTATATGGACGCGGAGCAACGTCTCTTAGTTCTTCAATCACAAAAGATTATAGAGCGGGCTTTCGGCCCTTCCACGCTGTAAAAGCTACCCGTTCCCTCGTTCCAGTCTTTAGTTTTTCAGCCGCTCTCTCAGAGCGGGTTCCAGATTGCCGCCGCTCAGCACCACGGCAACTTTTTTCGCCACGGGAAGCTCGCCTGCGTGGTAGAGCGCCGCCGCCAGCGCCACCGCGCCGCTCGGCTCGGGAACAAATTTGGTCACGGTCAGCATTACCTTCATGGCGGCGATGATCTCCTCCTCCGTCACGCGAACGATGCCGTCCACATACTGCAGGATGTGCCTGAAGTTTAGCTTGCCGAGGCTCTGCGTGCGCAGCCCGTCGGCGATGGTGCGTGAGGCCTTTTCGGCGGGCCACTCCACCAGCGTCTTCGAGTAGAAACTTTCATAAGCATCCCCGGCCAGCTCCGGCTCCGCGCCCCAGACCTTCACGCCGGGCTTCGCCCTTCCCGCCGCCGCCGACAGCTTCACCGCCGTTGCGATGCCGCTAATCAAGCCGCCGCCGCTCACCGGTGAGATCACCAGATCGACATCCGGCAACTGCTCGACGATCTCCAGCCCACAGGTTCCCTGCCCGGCGATGATCTCGCGCGCGTCGTAAGGAGGAATCAGCGAGTAGCCGAACTTCGTCACCAGCTCTTCGGCCTTGAGCCGCCGGTCGGACGAGGCCGGACCCACCTCTACGATCTCCGCGCCGAGCGCTCTGGTCGCGGCCTTCTTCCCCTCGGGAGCGTTCGACGGCATCACGATGACCGCCTTGGCGCCCAGCGCGCGCGCCGCATACGCGACTCCCTGCGCATGATTGCCGCTGGAGTAGGTAATCACGCCGCGCCGGATCGCCTCGGGAGCGAGCTGCGACATCATGTTGAAGGCTCCGCGCAGCTTGAAGCTGCCGATGGGCTGTTGGCTTTCGGCCTTGATGTAGAGGTCGAACACAGGCTCAACGATCCTCGCCATGCACATCTGTGCCCGCTCCACGCGAGCGAGTTCGGTTCTGACGGCAACGCCGTCAATCCGCTTCTTCGCGGCTTGAATCTCTTCCAGGGTTACAAATTCCGTCATCTCAGCCTCGTTCTGCAGCCCGCACCACCAGGGCAACGAAATGCACTAAGCGCATCTGATCGGCCACGCCCGGCTCTCTCGTCACATCGAGATGAGAGAACACCGGGGTAATCAGCACCGCTCCACGCGAAGACTCTGGAAGCTCGCGGGCCATCCAGAGCGTCTCCGCTGAAGGAATAATATTATCCGCTTCGCCATGCAGTAGAAACACAGGAATCGCCAACCCGCCCAGTCTTCCGTGCGGAGAAAGCTCCTGCATCTCGTCCGCGTACCTCTGATTCTCAGCAGCCAGCCGCTTGCGCGTCTCCTCTGAAGTTGCATCCATCAGCATCAGGGTTTCGTTGAGCTGGCGCGGAGTCAGCTTCGACCTAGCCAGCAGCTCGCCCTCTCTGTCTTCATAGAGATGCTGCTGAAGCACGGCGCGAACCGCAGCCACATCTTCCGGCGGAACGTAATCGCCCAGATGCTCGTACTCCAGCACCAGAGGGCCGTACTCGTGCGCAGGCAGCAGTTCGACAGACCCGTCCGGACGCGCCTCCCTGCCAGTCAGGTAGTATTCGCCGACATGCTCCATGGCGTTCTGCGAACCGACGGCAACAATAAATTTGAAGCTGGGCCGGTACTCCGCCTCTGACGCGGCCACCAGCGCCAGTCCGCCGCTGAAGCTCAGCCCCATGACTCCGACCGGCCCGCCGGTCTCGGCGTCAAACCACTTCGCCGATTCGCCGATCACGCGCACAGAGTCCTGATCGACCCGATAGTCTTTGATGCCCGGAAGCTCCGGCGTCAGGATTCGCATCCCGCAGCTTGCCATCGCCGAAGCGAAGCTGGTCAGCCTCGGCTCGTCGATTCCCAGATGATGCACGCCGTGCAGGATCACCAGCGCGGGAGCATTCGGGTGTCCCTGCGGAAAATAGGTTCTGGCCCGGATCGGCTGCCCGGCCATGGAAATGGTTACGTCGCTGATCTCTACCGGATAGCTGACAGCCGCACTGACCAGCTCGGGAACCGGTTGTCCGCTGACCCGCTTCAGGATGGCAAACGCCCGCAGATGCGTCCAGCAGAACGGCCACGCCACTACGCTCAGTAATAGAACCCCGGCAACAACGACCGCCGCCGCTCGCTTCCAACGCAAAGACTTACCCTCGCCCGTGTGCGATCAGAATACTCTACCCAGCCCAAAGAACCATTTGCGGTGGTCCGAATCGCCGATGCTCAGACCGCCGAAGATCGGCCCCACCAGCGTCTTGACGACCACCACTCCAGCGACATCGTTCGGCAGCGACGGCGTCTGTGCGTTGGCGCCGTGCATCTTGCCGATCTCGTAGATGCCGCCTGCGTAGGCGGCGTCGGCAATCACCGGATTCATCTTGATGAGCCGATGGAGATATCCGACCTGCCCTAGAGCATAGTCCGTACCCAGCAGCTCGTTGCGGCTGTAGGCGGTCAAACGCATGGGGCCTCCCAGCGTCAGACCGGCCAGGCCCAGATTGTTCGCTCCGAAGCTCGTCCCTCCCTGAAGAGCGGTGGTGAGAATACCTCGCGACCGGATCGGCATGAAGTGCTCCAGTTCACCGGTGAACTGCGAGTAGCCGCCTGGGCTGTTCGGCCTCACGGAGGAATAGTTATACTGCGCCGCCACGATGCTGCCGCGCACCGGGACCTGCACGTTGTCCTGGCCCAGGTACTGGAACTTCACCGCCGACACCCACGGCCTCAGGCTGAACTCGTCGCCGAGCGAGTTGCCAATCGTGTGCTTCACGCTGAACTGCTGAAAG
>WQYS01000346.1 GCA_009781125.1 Acidobacteriaceae bacterium
TATCGTCTCTGAGGAGCCTCCGAGGTTTTCTCTGAATCAGCTTCACCGTTGAGTAGTTCGGCTGAGTTCAGCTTTTTGTATCACCTCGCGCTCCTCCTCGACTTTTCATTCAAACAATTCAAAGAGAGTGCATCTATAGGGAAAGTGCTCTAACTTTGCAGAGTTTTTCTGGCGGCTTCGATAGTTGCTTTGATCTCGTTTTCGCCATGCGCCGCGGAGACAAATGCCGCCTCGAACTGGCTTGGCGGCAGCCAGACTCCTGCCTCCAGCAGGTCGCGGTGAAACCTTCCGAACGCTTTTGTATCCGACCTCGCCGCGCTGCCGAAGTCCGTTACCGGGTCGGCGGTGAAGAACCACGTGAACATGGAGCCGACTCGGTTCGTGGTCAGCGGAACGCCGGCCTCGCGCGCTACGGCTGCGACTCCGTCGGCGATGGCCGCCGTAGTCTTTTCCAGCAGCGGGTAGATTTCATCTTCGTGCGCGATCAGTTCCTTCAAGGTGGCGATTCCCGAGGCCATCGCCAGTGGATTGCCGCTGAGCGTTCCCGCTTGATAGACCGGCCCCGTTGGAGCGATCTTCTCCATCACGTCGGCGCGGCCTCCGAAGGCTCCGCAGGGCAGGCCTCCACCGAGAATCTTCCCTAAGGTGGTCAGGTCGGGTGTGATGCCGAACTTTCGCTGCGCTCCTCCCAGCGAGACGCGGAACCCGGTCATCACCTCGTCGAGGATGAGCAGAGCTCCATGCTTCTGCGTGAGCCTGCGCAGGGTTTCGAGATATCCGGCAGTCGGAGGGATCACGCCCGCGTTGCCGACCACCGGTTCGACAATGACGCAGGCGATCTCATCAGGCCGCGCGCGGAACGCGGCTTCGATGGCCTCCTTATCGTTGAACGGCAGAGCCAGCGTGTGCTGGGCGGTCTCTTCGGGAACTCCCGCCGAGCCGGGGATGCCCAGCGTCGCCACGCCCGAGCCAGCCTTGACCAGCATGGCGTCGGAGTGGCCGTGATAGCAGCCTTCGAACTTGACGACAAACTTGCGGCCCGTGAACCCGCGCGCCAGGCGGATGGCCGACATGCAGGCCTCCGTGCCCGAACTGACGAAGCGCAGTCGCTCGACCGAAGGCAGGCAGTGGCGCACCAGTTCGGCCAGATCGCTTTCGGCGGCGATGGAGGCTCCGAAGCTGGCTCCGTTCTCGGCAGCCTTGCAAATGGCTTCGACCACCGCCGGGTGAGCGTGGCCAAGGATCATCGGCCCCCACGAGCCGAAGTAGTCGATGTAACGGTTGCCGTCTTCATCGAAGAGATACGCGCCACTGGCTCGTTTGATAAACGGTGGATCGCCGCCCACGGAGCGGAAGGCGCGGACAGGAGAATCGACTCCGCCGGGAAGAAGCTGTTCGGCGCGTTGCTGCAATTTGCGGGAGCGTTCCAGGGTAAGCGGCATCTGGTTCAGTATAAAGTCTCTGTGAGGCATGAACGATGACCGGCGCCGAACGAACTCTGATTACTTCGCATCCGCTTCTCCTCTACGACGGAGTCTGCGTGCTGTGTAACGGCGTGGTCCGGTTCGTGGCTCGTTGGGACGCCGGGCAGGTCTTTCGTTTTGCGCCGCTGGAGAGCGCTATCGCAAAGGAGTTGCTCGCCAGGGCAAGCGATCTTGGGGAAGGAGTCGTTCTGATAACCGAAACACTCACACCCGAACAGCGGATTTTTCAGCGCAGCGATGCCGTCTGCCGTGTACTCGTCATACTTGGCGGAAGATGGAGACTGACCGGAAGACTACTTGCCGCTGTGCCGCGTCCTTTGCGTGAACTGGGCTACAGTGCTGTGGCGCGTCTCCGTTACAAACTTTTCGGTAGATACGAGACCTGCCCGGTTCCAGAGCCCGATCTCCGTAGGCGAATGCTTTTCTGATTATGGAAGGCCAAGCTGATCCAGAACTGCGCTGGCCACCTGTCCGATAGCGCCTGTGCGCGAACGCAGCCTGCCGCGAAGTTCGGCGAGATCAGTCATCATGCGCGCGCGCTGGGGCGTGTCGCCGAGCAGGGGAGTGAACGCGGCGGCGATGTTCGCGGCGGTGAACTGACGCTGGATCAACTCCGGCACGATGCGCCGCCCTGCAATCAGGTTGACCATGCCTATGGGTGGATTGCCGGATTCATCGGTCTGCGCTGACGGCCAGATCTCCGGGGAGTAGCGCACAAGATGCTTCGCCAGCCAGAAGGTGAGCGGCGATACGCGGTAGACAACCACGAAAGGGTTCCCGATGACAGCAGCCTGTACTGTGGCGGTTCCACTGGCGACGACGGAGGCGCGAGCATGGAAGAGCGCTTCGCGGGCATCATCAACCAGGCGCAACGAGAGCCTACTCATCCACGGAGCGGCCTGCTCTCGAATCCATTCCGTATCTAACGTCGAGGCGACGGGAAGAAGAAACTCATAATCATTCGCAGGATGAAGCTGTGCCGCTGCTTGCAGCATCGTCGTGAGGTTGGAGCGAATCTCCTTGCGTCGGCTTCCGGGCAGCAGAGCTACCCAGCGGCACGATGGGTCGAGCCTGTGCTCGCGTGCGTAGTCCTCGCGCGAGACGGCGGGTAGGGGAAGCTCCGCCAGCGGATGGCCTACGAAGTTCGCGTCTACGTCATAAGCGCGATAGAAGGCCTCTTCAAAAGGGAAGATGACCATCATGCGGTCCACGCGCTGCTGCACCCAGCGGATACGATAGCGCTTCCAGGCCCACAACTGCGGGCTTACGAAGTAGATGACCGGAACTCCGAGCGCCTTCAGTTCTCGCGCCAGCCGCAGGTTGACCTCGGGGAAGTCGATGAGCACGGCTGTCTGTGGCCGCCGCGTCCTGATCGAATTTACGAGGCGTCGATACGAAGCATAGATGCGCGGGATGTGCCGGACGACCTCGGTGATGCCCATGTGGGCGACGTCCTCGGCACGGGCGACGCGATCCATTCCGGCGTGTTCCATCTCGCGTCCGCCGAGGCCGAAGAAGGAGGCATCAGGCAGCGCGGGGCGCAGAGCGGCGATGAGCTCGGCTCCGTAGTGGTCGCCGCTGGCCTCTCCGGCGGAGAGGAATAGACGCGGATTGGACAAAGAAGTGATGTTTCCAGTGTAGATTCTCCTGAAGCATTGGACATAGTTCAGTGTCCACGCTCGGGTGCCCCATCCTTTGTCCGCCAGGGCAGGCTAACGGATGTCCCATGTATTTCGGGCGGACAAAGGGTGGGAAGGCATACGGTTCAATTCACCATTGTTTGAGACGGAAAATACGTCTGATTGAGCATCCTGCTTTCCCACCCTTCGTCCGCAGAAGAAGCACCAGATACCCGTACCGCATCGGCGGACGAAGGATGGGGCACCCGAACGTTTAGGCTGGTCCGATCAGCCGGCGGTGAGCGGGGCGGGAACACCGGGTTCTGAGCCTGCGCCGGTCTCCTGATCCTTGTACTGAAGCTCATAGAGCTTCCAGTAGAGTCCGCGCTGCGCCAGTAGCTGCTGGTGCGTGCCGCGCTCGCGCAGCTTGCCTTTGTGCA
>WQYS01000347.1 GCA_009781125.1 Acidobacteriaceae bacterium
ACACAAGGCTGTGTCAATTGAGTCACTGTGATGCTATCATGCAACGTTTTTTGGCAAAAACGATTCGATGTGACCGGGAACAGCTCTAACTTCCTCTTCGTTCGGGTCGTCGCCGTTCGGGTTCTTGATTGACCAAGGTGATTGGACACGGAACGCCGCTTGAAAGTAGGTCTCTGGGCTCTTGAGATTTCGCAGCATCAGAATGGAGGACCACTGTGGCACCGTGACCCCGGTCGTGAGCTTGCCACAGGAAAGGACTACCGTCTTTGTTAAAAACCCGCTCTCGATTGCCTCTCGCACGGGCAGCAGTGCGTCCCGACCAATGCCAGCGGCCGCTCCTGCGGCGACCACCACGTCGTAATCGTGCCAGAAGACATTATGTTTCTCGGCCAGGAGATTCTTCATTGCGTGGCAGGCTGCAACGTTCGGAAGAAACCAGAAGGAATGCTGAAGATAGGGCAACAGCCGCACGTCCGAATACGGAAACGGTGGTCGCGTTCCGCTCTTCAGGTACTCGACATTCTTTGGCGCATAATTGCCGCGAATGATATCGAGCCACTTTTGAACGTCATTCCGGTGCCTGAAGCGTGCCTTGGTATCAATACCGGACGCCTCGAAAAACGTATTTAGATCAAATTCGTCGAACTCTCCTCCACTAGCTATCGCAAGCAGTTCCTCTGGCATTTGATAAGTTAGCAGGCGCATCTCAGGAAGCGCGCCATAAGGGTTGCATTTGTCCGGAAATTTCGCAGCAAACTCCCGCTTTGCGCGCTGCTCATCGGTATATGTCCAGTTAAAAATTTGCTCCTCGATAAACTCTCCAGTAGCTAAAGCTCTAAACGGTGTGCCAGACAGATAGAGGTATGCCTTCGTTCTGATGGGAAGGAATTCAGCCTCAGTTTCGGAGAGCTCATTGAGCTCCTCGTTCACCTCGTCCAAGCTCGTGGCGTACTCAAGTTTAGCCTCCTTTTTCGCGGTAGTTTCATCCTCACCTTCAAAAAGCTCCTTCGCTGTGTCACGCCATGCTCCAAAATGGTATTCGTCGAAGATAACGAGATCCCAGTTTACCAAGTGGACCCATTCGTTCTTGGGTTTGATATTTCCAGTGATGTCGCGGCCGAGAAGATCCTGGAAAGAGCCAAAATAAACGACTGGACTTGCATCCTTGATTTGCGTCGGATCACAATCAGAGTTGCGGGACAGGTATTGCCAGCCATCAAAGTCTATGTGTGACTCCATGTCTGTCTGCCAAGCGTCCTCGACGGCAGGTTTGAAAGTGACAACAAGTATGCGCTTGGCGTCAAGTTTCTTAGCGAGTTGGAACGCGGCAAAGGTCTTGCCAAAGCGCATCTTCGCGTTCCACAAGAAACGTGGTGTGGCATGTTCGTTCTCTGTCCAGCGCGAGACGAAGTAGGCGTGCGTCGCATTGACTGCTTCGGCCTGTTCCTGACGCAAAGGAAACGTCTGGTGATGCGTGCCACGGAACTCCTGGCCCGTGCGGAGTTCGGTGAGTACGGTTTTTACGTCTCTAACTGAGCAGCGCATCCACTCCAAATATGGATTACTGAAGCCCTTGCGAACGAGCGCAGCACGTACGTCGTGGTCGGAGAAGAGCGTGCCATCGGCACGCTCGGCTGGCTCGTCCAATTCGATTTTGAAATTCTTGATGGCGGCAGTCCGAGTCTGCTCGGCGACTCGCTGTTTAACGTCACGTGTTGTCTGGCCAACTTTCAGCAGATCGGCGTGGGCGGCATCGTCGATGGAGTATGCGTAAATGCGGGGGCGGACCGTTGGCTTGGTGGCGAGGACCTCTTCGATACGTCTATTCATCATCGGCGCCAGAGGTTTCACCGTTAGCTCGGTGGGGTGGATCCAATGGCCGAACGATGTTTTCGATGAAGGCAATTTCGGCTGCCGAGATGCCATATTTCGCGTAGAGATCTTCGTCTGTCCAGCGCATTTTCCAGTCTTGGAGTGGCACGAAGGTGTAGACTTTTCGCGTCGTGTCCTGTGAGGGCTTATGAAGAAGAATAAGGAGTCGAGTTAATCGACAAGAGAGGTATGACAATGCGTTCTCAGCTTGGCGCTTTGACTTGAAGGGACCAATACACAAGTACGTTTCCGATGAAATCGTTTCCGGTTCTCCGATGAATGGCGTGCTGATGATCCTATGAGGGTAGGTATCTTTGTTCCCGGTGCCTGGTGCCGCGCGTCCGACATAGATTTTCCATTTGTCGATTAGTTGAGTGCCAGTTTGAATGGAATTTCTTGGTGTGTATCCGACGCCTCCGTTTTGGTAGACGAGAACGTCGTTAGCGCGCCGTTTGGTCCTACCTTTGAAAGTTGTCTCCAGTCCAAATGGCTTTCGTGAGCTGACAAGCTTGTCAAATCTCCTCTCGATCGGTAGAGACAACGATTCGGATTCGGGATTTTCGACAGCGACGATCTTCTTAAGGATCGACAAGCCTTCGTTGAATCTGATAAATACATCCGCGCCATTTTCCAGAAGTGGGCGATTTGCGGTCGAGGCTGGCCAGTCTTTAAAGTGAGTAGTAACTTGGCACGAGCCTGGGTTATCTCGATCCCAGAGGAAGTAGCAAACTCCGCCCTTGAGCCCGACTCCAGGAAAGACGTCTGAAGCGCTGAGATAGTCATTGATGAGGCGTATTCGGTTGTCGGCAAGTGTGGACTCCCTGAATTCGTCCAATCCCTTGCCGCCGGAGAACCATCGGGCGGGAATAATTAGCGACAGATAACGTGGTTCGAGCTTCTTTGCCTGCTCCAGAAAGAGATGGTAGATAGGAGCAGCACTCGTGCCGAAACCGCCGTCGTTCAACTGATATGGCGGATTTCCGATGATTACATCGAACTGCATTTCGTCTCCAAATAGTTCAGAAACCTTGCTCTTGATGTCGTCGGTATGTATGAATGTGTAAGCGTGGGTCTCTAGTCCTTCGCGGCGATCGAAAGCTTTCTGGCTTGCTCCGCAATATGTACATCTGCCGTCCGACCAGGTGTGGTGATCTCGACGAAACCAAATATTCCCGCTCTCTGTTGGAAACGTCTTTACGATGGAGTGTTTGCCGTTGGCTTGTTTGGAGCAATAGACGCTACGTCGTGCCAATAGGCTGGTGAGATATGTGATACTGATCCCGAAGACCTGTTTTGTAAGGATATGATCAACGCGATCTTCGAGACGAGGGATCTCGTCAGCGAGCCCCTTAGTCAACCGACGCGTGATCTCCCGGAGGAAGACGCCGGACTTGGTGCACGGATCAAGAAATCTGACCGTCTTGTCCGCCCAGAGATCCGCGCCAGCGTTTCGCTCTGCCCATGCAGCGGCCAGAGCATCCAACATGCGATTGGCGACGTCGGGCGGCGTGAACACCTGATCGTTTGACAGATTTGCAATACATGTGAGGACATCCGGGTTGCGCCCGCGCAGAGTGAAGCCAGCCTTAGTGTTCATGCTGCCTCTTTCGGAGCGGCGCGCCGACCAGCTGCGGTGATATCGGCCACAGTCATCG
>WQYS01000348.1 GCA_009781125.1 Acidobacteriaceae bacterium
ACACCTGCGGAGCTACTCTGGCGGCGCAGACAGGGTGCACGGTGGCCATCGTCTTTAGCCCCACCGCTTCAGGCGACCGCGAGGGGACGCTGACCGTCGTGAGCGATGCCGGCACTGAGACCGCAGCTCTGAGCGGAACCGGAACTCTGCCCGCAACGGACAGTTTGAGTCTGTTGGCTCTCGCGTTCGCTCCGCAGCAGATGGGAACGGCAAGCCAGGTTCAGATCGTGACGCTGACCAATACCGGCGACGTCGCGCTGACCCTGATTGTCGTAAGCACGAGCGGCGACTTCAGCGTTGTCAGCTACTGCGGCAGCTCGCTGGCCGCGCACGCAAGCTGCTCGCTGCTGGTCTCGTTCAACCCGCAGTATGTCGGGCCAGAGAGCGGCACGCTGATCGTCAACGACGAATACGGAACGCAGACGGTCGCGCTGACCGGCACGGGCGTGGCTCCGCCGGGCGTCTCGCTTGCGCCCAGCCAGGGGCTGACGTTTGCTGCAACCGGCGTGGGCGTGGCCTCGGCCACCGAGACCGTGACGCTGACCAATAACGGCGGGCTTCCGCTCGCTATCAGCAGCCTGAGTACGACGGGCGATTTCGCGGTCACGGCGAACGGCTGCGGCGCGACGCTGGCCCCGGAGTCGGCTTGTACCGTGCAGGTGGGGTTCACGCCAACGGCGGCGGGCGAGCGAACCGGTACTCTCACCGTGATCGATAGCGCTCCCGGATCGCCGCACACGCTGGCGCTGAGCGGTGCGGGCGTGGACTTCACACTTGCTGCCGACGGCGCTACCACGGTAACGGTTACCAGCGGCGAGAGCGCGGTGTTTCCTCTGCTGTTGAGTTCGGACGCGGCGGCGAGCGGAACGGCTACGCTGAGCTGCACAGGCGCTCCGGCAAACTCAGTCTGTACGGTGACTCCATCGAGTATTACTCTGGGATACACTGCGACGGTCACGGCCACGGTGCAGACGGGCGTATCTACGGCTGCGCTGAATGCCAGGAGTGTCGTGTGGCTTGTCTTCGCCGTTCCGATCGTGTGCATGGCGATACGTCGCCGACGCCGGATTCGCTGGTATGCGGCTTTGCTTGTACTCGTGTGTTTGACAGGCTGCTCGGTACAGCGGCTGATTCCGGGCGATGGCAGCTCCAGCGGGACCGGGCCGGTCGTGACGACTGCCTCAGGAAGCTACGGAATCGTGGTGGCAGCAACCAGCGCGGGGCTGGTGCGTTCGGTAAATCTAACCATGGTGGTGCAGTAGGAGTTTTCGCGCGTACGGGTGGGATTTTTTGCGAGCCGAGAGCAATTTATCCGCCAAACGGACTGTTGTCTAGAAAGCCAACCTCACTTTGGCGGAGCAGTCTGTTACCTGGAACAATTTGCCGTAATCCATCGTCTGTCCCGCTCTGGAACAGGCTAGCCGTATCAAATAGTTCGACTTGCCCGTAAAAAATGGATATACGCAACAATCTGCAGGGGCAAGTGGAATATGGGTACCTTAATTCTTTAGTAATAAGATTGCAATCTCGACTGGGAAAAAAAATACTAGCCAATATTTTCACAGATAATGTAATAACCCTACAGGTGTCCGGCTGTACGACACGTGCAGGAACTCCGACAGCGGATATTCCGAGCGCTCTGATGTTTGTCGCGGGATTCGCTTTGCGTGACTGTTCCGGCCTGGCTCCATCGCGCAGGACACTTCGACGAGATGCAGCTTCTGCCCGTTTAGCCTCCGGGCCGATGATACGGAATGGCACCTTCGCCACTGCCATTCAGTGCATCAACTGCAAAAACGGTGGACCAGACTATGCGTCTGGGCTGACCTTTGCAGTTACCGGAGCCGACGTGGATGGAAATCCCATCACGGTTTCGAATTTTCTCACTTCAACACTGGGAGGTGTTCCCACCAACTACTTCTTTGCAGCCGATGTGAATCAGAGCGGCACGACGGGCCTGATCTATGCTCAGGGACCTGGCGTGCGCTTTCCGGTCGGTCCACCTCCTGACCCGACTCCTGCGCCTACGTCTGTTCCGGAGCCTTCGACCCTGCTGTTCCTGGGAACTGACCTGACGGCCCTGGGCGGAATCCTTCGCCGCAGGATGTCGCGGTAAACCTAACAGAACCAACCAAAACTCAGACGCCACACTACCCTGAAGAGGCGCCCGGGGCCTCTTCAGGGATTTTTTGCACGAACATGCGTAAAGTCGCACGGGTATCGTGGCTTTAATTCCACCACACAATTGTGAAAAGCATATTTCCCAGAGCCTGACTTTGGCACAGGCGGTGGAGTGGCTGATGAATTGCCATATAGATGGCAAAGTGCGCTGGATAGCAGAGTGTATATATTCCCCGGCACAGGGGAAAAGTCTATGTCGCTCTTTGAGTTGATCAACTCAATATTTATGTGGAATGAAAGGGTTCCCTCAGTGATGAAACGATTATTTCTTCTTGGTTCCTTGGCTGTAGCCTTCGCTGCAGCTTCAACAGCAGCCCTTGCGGACACTGTTACCTGGGATTTGCAGGTATGTAGTTCAGTAAACAACTGTGACAGCACCTCCGTAGGATCAGTCAGTATCACAGACAACGCCACTGGCACAGGCGTTGATGTAACAGTAGTCTTAACAAGCGGCTATTTTGCCGACAACAACTCCGGCCCGGTGTTTGGATTCACTCTCAACCCCGTCCTCGTCCCGACTAATACGACGATCGATAATGCCATCTTCTCCGGCCCGGGCGTTGCTGACGATGCTGGCAGCGTGACGGCTCCTCCAATCGCAGGCGGCCCCAGCGTCGGCCCCACAGGCAACCAGGGCTATGTGACTGCGGAAGTCGACTGCAACGGCGGCTGCGGCCAAAGCCTGTACAACACGCTGAACTTCTCCATCAATGGGATCAGCGTGGCCGATAACGCCTTTGTCGCGTCGACAAACGCTAACAGCGGAACCTATGGACCATGGATGTTTGTGGTCAATAAGACTGCCAATGGCTTGGTTTGGGCGCAGGGCGCAGGCACGCTCACCAAGAAAGACAACGGCGGTGGCGGGGATGATACTCCTGTTCCTGAGCCGTCGTCGCTGCTCTTCCTGGGAACCGGCCTCACAGCTCTGGGCGGAGTCATTCGCCGCAGGCTGAGCCGGTAATCAGACTAACAATTCTCCCAACCCAACCCCTGTCACGCAGAAACGGACTCCTTTATGGAGTCCGTTTCTGTATGTGCCCGGAGCGGCAAAACCGTCCGGGTGCCCCATCCTTCGTCCGCCAGGCTGGCCCGAGCGGGTCCAAGCTGTTCGGACGGACGAAGGGTGGGAATGTATACAGCTCAACTCGCCGCTGTTTCGGATAAAAACAATGGTTGATTGAACATCCTGCTTTCCCACCCTTCGTCCGCAAAGGAAGGATTGAATACCCAAGGATGTATCGGCGGACGAAGGATGGGGCACCTGTGATCTTTCAAGAGGTTGTCCATTCGATTTTTCTCAGAGATGCTGATTGTTGAGCAAAAAAACTTCTCTGGAGTAAAA
>WQYS01000349.1 GCA_009781125.1 Acidobacteriaceae bacterium
CTTCGTCTTGCGCGTCATGAAAACCGGCTCGCGATTGCCTGCGCCAAACGGACCGCAGCGGGTTAACCAATCGTAGAACTCCGCTGTAAGATCACTGAACCGAACCTCCGCATCGCACTCCAGCGGCGGCGTGAGCAGAGGACCTGCCAGCCGAGCGGCTCCATAAAGCCGCATCTGCTGGCGCAGCGACTCCACCCGCTCCGACGGCAGAGAGAAACCCACGGCATAAGCATGGCCTCCAAAGCGCGTGAACAGACCGCTTTCTGTGTTCACGGCTGTCAGCGCGTCCAGCAGATGAAAGCCTTCGATAGACCGGCCCGATCCGTGTGCTTGTCCATCCTCATGCGAGAGAACCAGAGCCGGACGATGGGTCCGGTCCACTACCCGTGACGCCAGAATGCCCAGTACGCCGCGATGCCACGCGGGGGCATTCAGATCGTCCAGAACGATGCACTCGGCGGGAAACTCTTCGGCCTCACCCTGGATCATGTCCAGCTTGCGCTCAATCGCCTCCAGCGCCTGGGCTTCCGTGGCCTTGCGCTCGTCGTTCAGCCGGTTGAGCTTCTGCGCCAGTTCCCGGGCGCGATTCTCGTCGCGCGTCAGGAACATCTCCACCACGTCGTCGGCAACGTTCATACGGCCTGCCGCATTAATGCGCGGAGCGATCCGGAAGCCGACCTCCGTCGCCGTGGGCGCTCGATCCGCCGCGATTTGTGCCACCTCCATCAGCGCCCTCAACCCCGGCTGCACCGGACGCTTCAACTCCGTCAGTCCCAGCGCCGCGATCACCCTGTTTTCGCCTACCAGCGGCACGGAATCGGCAATGGTGGCGATTGCCACCAGCTTCAGAAACGACGGCAGCAAAACCTTCCGCAGCCGCAGGTGTTCCGGCTCGGTTTGGCATGCCGCCTCAAGAATTGCCTCGGCCAGCTTGAAGGCCACCGCCGCTCCGCACAGGCTCTTGAACGGATAGCTGCATCCCGGCTGCTCCGGATTGATGACGGCAATCGCCTCGGGCACGCCCTCGGCCTCGTCGGGCAGGTGGTGGTCGGTGACGATCAGGTCCAACCCCAGCGTCTTGGCCTCGGCGGCGGCGGCGAAGGCGCGAATCCCCGTGTCCACGCTGATGACCAGACGGACTCCCTCCTCGGCTGCCCGCCCCAGAACTCCCGCCTGCATTCCGTAGCCTTCGCGGATGCGATGAGGCACGTGCCAGGTCACGCGGACGGGCTTGTCTTTGGGGGCCGAGCGCTCGATGGCCGTCTTCAGGATTACCGTGGCGACCGTGCCGTCCACGTCGTAGTCGCCGTAGATCAGGATCGGCTCGCCGTGCTCGACTGCCTGGCGCACACGCCGAACCGCCTCAGCCATGCCGAGCATCAGCATGGGATCGAGCAGGGAATCAAGCGATGGATGGAAAAAGGCATTGACGTCGCCGTCTGCGGTGATGCCACGCAACACCAGCACTTCCGCGATGCCTCTGGGACATCCTGCGCAGCGCATCACGCGCTCGACCGCCGCGGCGTCAGCGCATCCTATCTTCCACTCCGATTCCAGCGCCGCCGTCGAGCCCATTTCTGCTCTTACTCGTTACAGTCGCAGTCGTGGCCGTCGGTCAGAAGCCCGTTGAGCGCGTAGACCGATTCCTGCAAACTTTCGTAGATTTCGTACCACTCCGTCTCCACCTCGAAGAGGAACATGACTCCCTGGTGCGGGAACCCGAGTTGCAGAAACCCGGTCTTGCCGACGTGATGCAGCAGGTTCTCCGCCTCGTCCAGCTCCGCCTCCGCGCCTTCAAACACCTGTTCGTGCATCTCGGCCAGCAGCGAGAGGACTTCGTCCTTTTCGAGCACGGCCTCGCTCATGGTGAGCAGAGCGGCACCTGAGGCCTTGGCGTTTTCGACGAAGTCCTTCCAGGCGTCGGGGCCGTGGTTTTCCACCAGAACCGTAGGAATGTCCTCGGTGACATAGCCCCGGATGCGGCGCAGGCCGAGTCCGGAGATGAACGCCACCATATCGTCTTTGAGCGAGTGCAGATTGTCCGTGCGCATGAACCAATTGTATGCCGGGTGCCCCATTCCTGCGCGGCCCGGTCGTGCAGGAGTGGGGGCCGCGCATGATATATTCGATTCAACGCCGATGATCTTCTCTAAAGACTATGTAGGGTATCTGGCTCGCCAGACCGTCAAGCATCTGGCCGCCGCAAAGATGATCCGGACCAGCAGGGAAGCCCTGGTCGAAGAACGGGTCACGGCTGCCATGGTAGAGGAACTTTCCCTCGAAGACCGGATCAACGAAGAGGTCCGCGTCATTCTCGAGGCGTATCAGGAAGACATGCTCCGGACCGGAGCCAGCTATCCGGAGATGTTCAAGAAGGTCAAGAACGAGCTGGCCCGCAAGTACAAGGCGGTGCTATGAGAATCTCGCGCGACAAGCTCAACAAGCTCGCCCATACCGTTGCCGACACCCTGGCGGAGATCCCCGAGGTGGACTTTCTGGAGGACCGCAACACCATCCGTCAGCAGGCCCGCCTGGCGCTCGAAAAGCTGCTGATCGAAGAGACCAGGATCGATGCCGCCGCGCGTCAGAAGATCGCCTCGCAGCGCCGCATCATTTTGGAAGGCTCGCAGGAATGGGATATCCTCTACCGCAAGTACTACAATGACGAAGTGAAGAAGCTCGGAATATAGCCAGCTTTACTGCACTCCCCATTCATGATCCTCTTCGAGTACGATCCGCGAAAAGCTACCTCAAAATTTGCGATACATTACGATAGTCCCACAGAAATTGACTATAAAGCCTATTAATAAGAGGGCTGACGATGATATTATCAGGACTTTTTTATATTTTTCATCATACAGTAGAACCGTTGCGAAAAATATAAACGGCGTTGTATCGATAATATATCGGCTTCCCCAGCCCCAACCGGCTAGTGTGTCGTGCATTGCAAGTAAACATATATGCACGAAGGCCATGACACATATTATTGTTATCGTTTGAATTATAAATTTTGATTTTTTAACTTTGATTGTCAACATTAAGAAGGCAATGAAGGCAAGATAAATTGTATTGGTTAGCCAGAAGGCAGATGTACTGAAATCTGAAAATTTTAGTGAAAAGAAATATATTAATAAGTGGTGCTTCAAGTATATAGTGCTGAATTGCGGCTTATTGGCATAGCAGGGGAGATAGTTATGTCCAAATTCTAATATACTTCCAAATCGTGCATAATTGAGCCAAGCCATGAACGCCGCTAGCACTAGCATAGGTATGCTGGCGATTGTAATGCTTTTTATCTTCTGCTTCATGTTATCTTCATTATATTTTTGGAATATGAAAACAAGCAGAAGGGGAAGCCAGACGATTTGAAATGGCCTGCAACCAACAGATAATCCCCAAAACAGAAGCGACCATAAAGCATGTTTTTTGTTGTCAGTTGTTGCGTAATAAAGCGCCATAACTGAGAAGCAGAAGGCAAATGATTGTGCCATAAACCAGACTGCGCCAGAAATACC
>WQYS01000350.1 GCA_009781125.1 Acidobacteriaceae bacterium
AGCGCCGCCTTGACGTTCGGCGGCATGTAGCCGAGATCGGTGGCCATAGCCATGCGGATTCCGTTTGCGGAGAGAACAAAACCGCAAGGATCAGCGGCGTCGTGAGGAATGGTGAAGGGCTGAATCTCGATGTCGCCGATGGAGAACTGCTCGCCGGCGCGAAAGAACTCCAGCGCGGGCAGGAAGGTGAGATCGGCCTTCGCGGGCGCGGCCTGAGTCTCGGAGTCTGCCGTCTGCTCTGCTTCGGCAGCGCCCCTCTCGACGACAGCCTCCAGCTCGTTGGGGGGGGCCGAGGCAACTACGTCTCCAGCAGCCTTTTCGCGCTGCCGCAGCCGAAGCCACTCGGCGTAGGTCATCTTCTTGTTCGGAGTCAGCATGCGCACCCAGGCGCGGTGTGTCGGCTCGGTGAAGTACACCGGAATCTTCAGCTTGCGGGCAAGCACGCTGAGTCCGGCAACGTGATCCTGATGTTCATGGGTGATGAGGATGGCGTCGAGGGTTGACGCATCTTCGTTGGCCAGCGCCATGCGCTTGAGAATCTCCCTGCAGGAGAGTCCGGCATCGACCAGCACGCGCGTCTTCGAGGACGAGATAACGGTGCAGTTGCCTTTGGAGCCGGAGGCCAGCACGGTCATTCGCATCATTCACTCAGAATACGTCAATCGGCGGACCGCTGCTTCGCCTCCTGTGGATGTTCAGGCGCTCAGTCTCTTGACAGTCCCTTGACCGCCTCGTGAACGGCGAGCAGCGTCTCCAGCACCGCCTTGAGGTGATTGAGATGCAGAGCGTTGGCTCCGTCTGACTTCGCATTGGGCGGGTCGTTGTGGACTTCGAGAAAGACGCCATCGACTCCGGCGGCGACCGCCGCGCGCGCCAGCACCGGAATGAACTCCGGCTGTCCGCCCGAGACTCCGTTGGCAGAGGACGGCGTCTGCACCGAGTGCGTGCCATCGAAGACCACCGGCGCAAACGCCCGCATGATGGGCAGCGAACGCATATCGACAACCAGATTGTTATAGCCGAAGCTGGCTCCGCGCTCGGTCAGCGAGACGCGCAGACATCCCGATTCACGCGCCTTCTCGACGGCGTGGCGCATGTCGGCAGGAGCGACAAACTGGCCCTTCTTGATGTTGATCGCGCGGTTGAACTTGCTGGCGGCCTCGGCGGCGGCGATGACGAGGTCCGTCTGGCGGCAGAGAAACGCGGGAATCTGAAGCACATCGACGGCTTCAGCCGCGACGGCGCAGTCTTCGGCGGCGTGAACATCGGTTAGTACTGGTAGCCCGTTCGCCTCGCCGATCGCGCGCAGAATGCGTGTGCCTTCACGCAGTCCGGGGCCACGAAAGCTGCGGATCGAGGTCCGGTTGGCCTTGTCGTAGCTGGCCTTGAAGATGTACGGAACGCCAAGCTCCGAGGTGATGCGCTGAATCGAATCGGCCATCAGACGCGCGTGGCGCTCGCTCTCGATGACGCACGGGCCTGCGATCAGGAAGAGGCTCCCGCGTCCTACAGAAACATTGCCAATTTCAAATGCATGGTTTGCGATGATCGGACTCCCTGCTAGGCTGCTATCTCGATGTTCACAAGTTCGATATTCTGATGGAAGGTTGCGGCAGGGTCTCCCCCCTTGGTCTTCAGATACTCCATGAGGCCGGTCACGCCGCGCCGCAGGTCCTCAACGGCGCTTTCTTTGGTCTGGCCGGTTCCAAGCACCGAATGCTCCCCTACGATCGCGGCGGTCCAAGTGCCGTCGCCTGCCTGTTCTAACATCGCCGTAATGACCATTAGCGTAACCCCGCTTGCTTCAGTATAGACTTCAAGGTTCCCGCAGCGATCTCGTTGTTGTTGCCGTGAAAAGGGACGCTTACAGTACCCTTCGCCGGATGCGTGTAAATGTGATGACTGCCGGTTGTATGCGCAAGTATCCAGCCATCGGCCTTGAGCAACTTTGCTAAGTCTCTGAATTTTGTCGGCACGCTAGCTATTTGACCACAGAAACCTTGTGTCCCGTATCCGGGCGCAGCAGCTCGGCGCGGTCGAGATAAAGCTCCCGATCGCCGGTGAATGAGATGGTGATCTCGTTATCTCCTGACTGCAACGTGATCGGCACATCCGTCTTGCCCCAGGAAGTTGACAGCGCTTTGGTTTGTATCTCGGCTCCATTGACCTTGACAGAGATCGGCCTGTCTCCCATGCCGTTGCGGACAAAGAGCAGTCGCAGAACGTATGCGCCAGCAGAGGGGACAACAACATTACCGATCTTCAGGGAACCCGGCTTGTTGCTGCCGCTCAGAGCGATAGCGAAGCCTTGCGAGCACTCTCCGCAGGTAGCGAGCGATGCGGCGCCGATCCGTTCCTGGGCAGGCGACTCGGCTTCAAAGACTACGCCTCGATTCCAGGCGCGCGTTCCATGGATACGCAGCATCACAGCGGCATGGGCGGGAACCGTGCTGCTGTACCCATCCCTGGCATCGGACAGGTCTCGATGCAGCCACAGGTCGCGCACCTGCGGACCGGGCAGCAGATCGAGCTGCGACCACGAAACGTCCATGGTCTCGGGTTTTTCCGTAGCATTCAGCAGCATGACAGCGTAATCGCCTCCGGTCCGGGTGCCGAGCGGCCTGGCCCACACCTCAAGACCGGTCCTGACGTGGGGCAGCATCTCCGCGCCTGCTCCGAGCGAGTCCTGATTGACCGCCAGCACCTCGCGATTGGTGTAGATATCCCGGATGGTCTTGCTCATCTGCGTCAGGTCGGCGCCGGCCAGCAGCCCCGAAGGCGATATGGCCCACATCGACATATGCGCCTGGGCCTCGGTGTCACTGAGTCCCGGATTCCCGATCTCCAGCATGTCCGCATCGTTCCAGCTCTCCGGGCCGCTGAAGACCGAGTGCGCCGAGTTCGACTCAAAGTTCCTCACCACCTCCTGCCAGGTGACGATGTTCTTTTGCGAGGAGATGTCGTTCTCGGTACGCCACATCTGCGCTTTGCTCTGGGCCCACTCCCACGGCTGCTCGTTTCCCCAGGAACAGATGTAGAAGAGCATCGGCCTGCCGGTATGTTTGATGGCTTCCGCCATGCGTTCGTACTCCCAGCGGCCTGAGTGCGCGGTGTCACCGTAGCAGTAGTCCATCTCGACGAAATCCATTCCCCAGGCGGCGAATGTGTTCGCATCCTGCTGCTCGTGGCCGAAGCTGCCCAGATAGTGCGCGCAGGTGTAGGGACCAATGTCGGTGTAGATTCCCGCCTTCAGACCCAGGCTGTGGATATAGTCAACCAGCGCGGGCATGCCGCTGGGAAAACGCTTGCTGTCGGGGAGCAGATTTCCTTCGGCGTCGCGTTTGCTGGCGATGCACTCCTGAATGACAACGTACTTATACCCGGCGTCTTTCATCCCACTGGATACGAGGGCATCTGCCTGCGCGTGGATGGTCTTCTCGTCATAGTCGCAGAAGAAATGATTCCAGCTCGCCCACCCCATCGGAGGCGTGGGCGCGAACCCGGACTGAG
>WQYS01000351.1 GCA_009781125.1 Acidobacteriaceae bacterium
CGCGGTCTTCTTCTACCGGCTCCACGGTGGCGTGACGATCCAGCACGTGGTCAAGCTCGGCCTCGAACTCCTTGTCGGTCAGCGCAACGTCGGGCTTGGCGACTTTTACGCTCTCGTAGCCGGCAACGTTGATCTCAGGAGCAACCTCAAAGGCCGCCTTGAACTTCAGCGGTTGGCCGTCGAAGAGCTGCAGGTCCGTCAACTGCGGCTGCGAGATCGGATTCAGCTTGCGCTCCTCCATCGCCTGACGGAAACGCTCGGTCACCAGGCCTTCGAGCACCTCCTGGCGGATATCCTGCGCAAACTTGGTGCGGATCAGCGACTCGGGCACCTTGCCCGCGCGGAATCCGGGAATACGCGCCAGCTTGCGGAAGCGCTTCACGACGGCTTCGAACGCCTTCGAGACTTCCTCGGCGGGAGCCTCCACCTCAACCTCCCGCATCAGCTCGGGGTTGAGCGTGGGGGCGTGCGAGTGCTCATGATCGTGGTCGTGCTCGTGGGTGTGCGCAGCTTCAGGCTGCGGCTCAATTGTCTTATTAGTCCCGTTCTCAGTGGTTTCCGTCGCGGTCAAATCTGTACCTTTCTAGCCTGGGCGTTCCTTTACTACTTTACGGGTCCGCTCAGCAGAGGGTCAAACGCTAGAAGCCGTTTTGCATGACTCGGCTCACAGGCCATAAAGTAGTTCTTGCCATGACGGAGTCAAGCAATAGCCGACTGATGGACAGGCGGGGCAATCGCGTCTGGAGTATTTGCTTCTGGGTAGGCCAAGCCTTTAGGCTTGGCATTCTCAATCTTTGCGACAAAATGGGCTTTAGCCCCTGGGGTATGCTCTCTTTCTGGTTGAGAAGAGAGCATACCTCAGGGCCTAAAGGCCCGTTTCTTACGTGTTCGAAGATCGCCAAGCCTAAAGGCTTGGCCTACCTAGAAGCAAATACTCCTCAAGAACAATTGCTTCTGATGGACAGACGTTCCTTTTTGAAATCGATGGCTGCCATGAGCGGGGCGGCGCTGCTGCCCGGCGGCCTTCGGAAGCCTCCGAATGCATGGATGCCGACGCGGGAGGACGAAGCGTTTCTTGACGATCTGGAACGGCAGGCTTGCCTCTTCTTCTGGGAGCAGGCGAGTCCGGCGACCGGACAGGTGCTCGACCGCGCTCGTAACGACTCGACCGGCGCGCGTGATCCACGGCGCATGGCGAGCATCGCAGCAACGGGCTTCGGGCTTACGGCGCTTTGCATTGCGGATCATCGCGGCTACCTGCCTCACGCGCAGGTCGCCGAGCGCGTGAGGAACACTCTCGACTGGCACCTGAACAAGCTGCCCGAGGTTCACGGCTTCTTCTTTCACTTCAATGACGTCGAAACCGGCGAGCGAATCAACAAAAACGAGTTGTCGTCCATCGACACGTCGATCTTGCTATGCGGCGTGCTGATGGCGCGTGCTTACTTTGAGGAAAAGCAGATTCAGTCGCTTGCGCAGCAACTTTACGAGCGCGTGGACTGGCCTTGGATGCTCAACGGCGGCAAGACTTTTTCCATGGGATGGACTCCCGAGCACGGCTTCCTCAAGGCTCGCTGGGAAAAATACTGCGAACTGATGATGATCTACCTGCTCGCCATCGGCTCGCCCACGCATCCGGTGGCTCCGGAGTTCTGGAGCAACTTTGCCCGGCCTCGCATTCACTTTCTGGGGTTCGACTACATCAGCGGAGGCGACCCTCTGTTTACGCACCAGTTCTCGCACGCATGGTTCGACTTCCGCAACCGCCGCGACGCTTACGCCGATTACTTCGAGAACTCCATCATTGCCACGCGCGCGCACAAGGCCTTCTGCCTCACCTTTCCCGAGTGGTACAACGAGGACTACTGGGGCGTCACGGCTTCGGATTATCAGCACGGCTACACGGCCTGGGGAGGACCGCCCGCCAAGGGGCCGCTCGATGGTTCAGTCGTGCCCGCCGCGACCGCCGGTTCGCTGGCCTTCGTGCCTGTCGATTGCCTCCACGTGCAGCGCGCCATGCGCGCCAACTACGGCAAACGCGCCTGGGGACGCTATGGGTTCGTCGATGCCTTCCATCCGGCGGCAAACTGGTACGATCCGGATGTGCTCGGCATCGATCTGGGAATCTCTGTGCTGATGGCTGAAAATCTCCGCTCCGGGCTGGTGTGGGAGACGTTTATGCGTAATCCTGAATGTGCCAATGCCATGAAACGTGTAGGTTTCCGCAAAGAATAGCAGAACGAATGTGCGTATGATGACAGTAGAGAACAACCATGCTGTATCGTTCGCCGTGTCGGACAAGGAGACATGCAGTGAAGGCCAGACATATCTTTTTCGTTCTATTGGTTCCCGTTTTAATTTCAGGGTTGTTGGCAGGCTGCCGCTCAGCCAAAACGTTGACCATAAAAGTTGACGAAGGTTCGCAAACATGGGTGTTGATGGATATCCAAACAAGGGCTCCTCTTAAATTCACGACCCTGGAATATCGAGGCCAGAAGGTCGTAAATGCCAGGATTATGAGTGGACCGATGGGGGGACAGTTTTTGTACCTTGCTTTTGGCGACGATCAACTTAGTGAAGAAACGGCGAGTGAAGGCGGGGAAACCCGCCACACGACACGTTTCAACGGAGGCACTTCCATAAGAACGGGGCCGGATTCTGAATGGAAGTACGCTTTAAATAACGGTGTGCTTGATATTGAGCCTAAATAGCTAAACCATTGACCTGGACAAGAGCAGAGCAGGGCAATGAAAGCTCGTCTCGATAAACATCTGGTCGATCACGGCCACGCCGCGTCACGCGAGCGCGCGCAGGCGCTTATCCTTGCCGGTCGCGTGCTGGTCAACGAGCAGCGCGTGGACAAGCCCGGCGCACCTGTCGCTGCCGATGCTGCGATCCGCCTGCTTGGCTCCGACCTGAAATACGTCAGCCGCGGAGGCCTGAAGCTGGAGCACGCTCTCGACCACTGGAGTATCGATCTCAACGGCGTTGCCTGCGTCGATATCGGAGCCTCTACCGGAGGCTTTACCGACTGTATGTTGCAGCGCGGCGCAGTCTCGGTCCTTGCCGTCGATACCGGCTACGGACAGATCGCGCAGAAGCTGCGCAGCAATGCCCGCGTGACTCTTCGCGAGCGCAGCAATGCCCGTCTGCTCACTCAGGGCGAGCTTCTTGTGCCGGGAGCGCCTGCGCCCGCCTTTTTCGCTATGGACGTCTCGTTCATCTCGGTAACGCTGGTTTTGCCTGCTGTGCTGGCCGCCCTCAGTACATCGGAGAGTCGATGGCAGGGAACTGCCGTTATCCTCATAAAGCCGCAGTTTGAGGCAGGCCGCCAGAGCGTCGGCAAGGGAGGCATCGTGCGCGATCCCGAAGCCCGCAGGCTCGCCGTCGAGCGGGTTACCGCCTGCGCCGCCGAACTGGGAGCCGCAGGTCTCGACGTGATCGACTCGCCCATTCAAGGCATGGAAGGCAACCACGAGTATCTTCTCCGCGCTGTTTTCGCC
>WQYS01000352.1 GCA_009781125.1 Acidobacteriaceae bacterium
ATCGCACGGCGGGCGTGTTGCTGGCCTGATCGCCCGTTCACCGTGTCATTTCCAGTAACCTGCTGATTTGTTGAGGTTTGATAATTTCAAAGAAGAGCGATTGACAGCGATGTCATATATGGGGTACTTAATTGGCATGGAACTTTTCATTGATACCGCGATTGTTGCAGAGATTCGAGAGGCTCAAAGCTGGGGCATTCTCGATGGCGTAACTACAAACCCAACCCACATTGCCAAAAGCGGACGCGAACTGGAAGACGTCCTCGAGGAGATCTTCTCCATCTGCCCCGGTCCGGTCAGCGTGGAGACGGTCAGTGCCGATGCTGAAGGAATCGTGGCGGAAGGGCGCGCGATAGCGGCTTTTCACAAGAATGCCGTCGTGAAGGTACCCGTGATGATCGAAGGACTGAAAGCGGTGAAACAACTCTCCAGCGAGGGCATACGCACGAACGTGACTTTGTGTTTCAGTCCGTTGCAGGCCTTTCTTGCAGCCAAGGCGGGAGCAACGTATATCAGTCCGTTTGTCCATCGCAAGGAAGAGGCCGGAATGGATGGCATGGAGATGGTCCGCCAGATGCGCGCGATCTACGATCGCTACGGATATAACACAAAGATTCTGGCGGCCAGCATTCGCACGGGCAAGGAGGTTCTCGACTGCCTGCTTGCGGGAGCCGACGCCTGCACCATGCCGCTCAATGTCATGGAATCGCTGTACAAGCACATGATGACCGACGCCGGACTAAAGATGTTCATGGATGACTGGAAGAAGGTTCCTCCTACGGAACTGTTCGCCGCCCTTACCCGCGCGTAAGAACATGTCCAGCGCTGTCATCTGTAGCAGATATGCTGTTGATTGAAAGGAAACTCCCAATGGCGAATGCATCTGGAAAAAAGGTCGGAGTGCTTATATTTACGCGGATCCGGCCGGGTTTCGACCAGGAGTGGAGCAAGGCCATCCGCGAGCGCTGTCTGAAGGCGTTCGACGCGCTTGGATGGGAGCCGGTTGGGGCCGATGCTCCGGTCTACGACGAGCAGACCGTCCGCGCCACGCTGTCCGTGATTCACCAGAATGCCTGTGAAGCGCTGATTGTGATCCAGCCGTCGATGGCGGACGGACAGTTCAGTTTTTCGATCATGCAGCGCTGGGCAGGGCCGGTGGTTCTCTGGGTGACACCGGAGCGTCCGGGCGACGGCAAGGTCAGCTCGTGCTCACTGGTGGGAGGACATCTGTTTGCGGCGAATCTCCGGCTGTCGGAGCGTCCGTTCGAGCTTGTCTATGGAGACGGCGAGGATGCGGCGCTGCAAGCCGATCTGGCGCGTGCTGTTTCGCTTGTGACTACGGTGAAGCAGCTGGGCCGGTCCAAGGTTGGCGTTGTGGGCACGCATGCTCCTGGTTTTATGGACATGGCGGCTGATCCGTTTCTGATACGCAAGACGATAGGGGTTCAGATGCACTCGCTCAGCCTGGTGCAGTTTATCGACCGCGTCAAGTCTGTGGATGCCGAGCGCGTGTGTCAGGACATCAGGAAGTTTCGAGGGTCAGGCCTGACCGCCGCTTCGGGGTCGCAGTATCCGTTGACGGATGAAAATCTGGAGACGAGTTCGCGCTACTATCTGGCGATGGCAGACCTCATGGAGGAGTCGCAACTGGATGCATTGGCCCTGCAATGCTGGCCCGAGCTGGGAGCGGCCTTCCGTTGCTGGCCGTATCTGGCCATCTCTCGATTGGCAACGGAAGGGAAGAGCATTGCGGTCGAAGGCGATGTCGATGCCGCCATGCAGGAGTTGATGAACCATCGGCTCGGACTGGGCGCGGGATTCCAGACCGACTGGCTGGAGCACGACGACGACAGCATCCTCTTCTGGCACGCGGGCGCTCTGTCGTTCGATCTCTGCTATCCCATCGGAAGCGAGCACGGCCCCACGGTGGCGGCGCACTTTAACGGGAAGATTCCTTATGTGGTCGATGGCCCGCTGAAGGCGGACCAGCCGGTTACGGCGGCGCGTCTGTGGCGCTGTGACGGCAGCTATCATATGACGGCGTTTGAAGGTGTCGCGCTTCCGCCCAGCCGCAGGCTTGAAGGCAATACGCTGCATATGAAGGTCGACGGCGGCGGCGTGCGGCGGTGGTTCGACGACATGATCCATGAGGGAATGCCTCATCATGTCACGTTGACTCAGGGCCGGTCCGCCGACACCTTCCGCAGGCTGGCGCGAATGCTCGGCGTCGCCTGGCATTGATGCAGAGATAACCAATCCGGAAGAGATAGGACGATGATGGAAGTACAGAATCAAGTGGAAATCACGAAGAAGATTTACTTTGACGGCAGATGGGTTGCGACGGAGGGTGTGCTCGATGTATCCGATCCGGCAACCGGCAAGGTCTTCGGGCAGGTACACACGATCAATCAGGCGCAGCTACAGGATGTGCTGAAGGCGGCTCAGGCGGCACTGCCTGCGTGGCGTTCGACGACGGCCAAGGATCGCGGAGCGATGCTGCATAAGATCGCCGATGAGCTGGTCCGCCGCAAGGACGAGATAGCGCGCATCCTCTGCCGCGAAAACGGCAAGCCCTTGGCGCAGTGCCTGGGAGAGATCGCTACGGCAGAGGATCATCTGCGTTGGTTTGCCGAGGAAGGCAAGCGCGCCTATGGCCGCGTTATTCCGAATCAGGTGAAGGGCAAGCGCCATGTGATTGTGAAGACTCCTATCGGCGTGGTTGGTGCCATCTCGCCATGGAACTTTCCGCTGGTGCTGGCCGTGCGCAAGGTGGCTCCGGCGCTGGCTGCCGGATGCCCTGTGATTCTGAAGCCGGCCTCGGCCACGCCGCTCTGTGCCATCGCTTTCGCCGAGTGCTGCGAAGCAGCAGGCCTGCCTGCCGGAGTTCTCCAATTGGCTATTGGCAAGCCGTCGATGATCGCCGATGAGCTGGTGGCGAACGATATCTGCCGCAAGATCACTTTTACAGGATCGACGCCCGTCGGAATCGAGTTGATTCGTAACGCCGCCAGGTACGTCAAGCCGCTGAGCCTTGAGTTAGGCGGACAGGCTCCGCTACTGGTTTTTGACGACTGCGACCTCGATAAGGCAGTTGCTGAAACCATCATTGCCAAGTTCCGCAACAACGGGCAGTCGTGCATCGCCTCCAACCGCATCTACGTGCAGAAGACCGTCTATAAACAATTTGTTGCCAAGCTGGTCGATGCGACCCGCGCTCTCAAGACCGGTCCGGGCCTTGAACCTGGTGTAGATGTTGGTCCGCTCATCAATCAGGCTGCGGTCGATGGCGTTCTCGAACAGATTGACGATGCCGTGAAACGCGGCGGCAGTGAGCTCGTCGGCGGGAAGCGGGTCGGTCGTGAGGGATACTTTGGGGCGCCGACGCTGGACGAAGGCGGCAGCGAAGACGGGCATTACATGAGGGAGGAGACCTTCGCGCGGATGGCACCGGTG
>WQYS01000353.1 GCA_009781125.1 Acidobacteriaceae bacterium
ACCTCATAAGGCAGCGCGGCCCAGTCGGCGGTCATTCCGTCCTCGCTCTCCACGGCGCGGATGGCGCACGTGTAGGCGTAAGAACGCTGATCGCCCATCACGCCGACGCTCTTCACCGGCAGCAGCACGGCGAAGCTCTGCCATACCTTGCGGTACAGCCCCGCGGCCTTGATTTCGGCGACGACGATCTCGTCGGCCTCCTGCAGCAGACGGACCCGGTCGGCGGTGACCTCGCCGAGAATCCTCACCGCCAGTCCCGGCCCCGGAAACGGCTGCCGCTCCAGAATCTCCTCGGGCATCTGCAGATCGCGGCCAATACGCCGGACTTCATCTTTGAAAAGATCGCGCAGCGGCTCGATCAGTTTGAGCTTCATGTCTTTGGGCAGGCCGCCTACGTTGTGATGGCTCTTGATGGTGTGCGAAGGTCCGTGAACACTGCTCGATTCGATAACATCGGGATACAGCGTGCCCTGCACCAGCCAATCGACGTTCTTCTCTGCCGCTACGATCTTTGCGGCCTCGTCGTCGAAGACCGAGATAAACTCCCCTCCGATAATCTTGCGTTTCTGCTCTGGATCGGTCACTCCGGCCAGCTTGGTCAGAAAGCGCTCGCCAGCATCGACGGCGACGACGTTCAGCCCCAGTTGCTCGCGCATCGTCTTCTGCACCTTGTCGAACTCGTTCTTGCGCAGCACGCCGTTGTTGACGAAGATGCAGGTCAGCCGGTCGCCGATGGCGCGCGCCACCAGCACCGCCGCCACGGATGAATCGACGCCGCCGCTCAGCCCGCAGATGGCGTGGCCCTCGCCCACCTGGGCCTTGATTCTCTCCACCGTCGATTGGATGAAGTGCTCGGGAGTCCAATCCTGCCTGGCTCCGCAGATATCGAGGCAGAAGTTCTTCAGCAGGTCGATTCCCTGCTTCGTGTGCGCCACCTCGGGATGAAACTGTACAGCCCAGATGCGCCGCGCTTCGTCGGCGATCCCGGCAACGGCATTTGACGTCTGCGCCGTAACCGAAAATCCCGGCGGCAGCGACTTTGCCTCGTCGCCGTGCGACATCCACACGTTCATGGTCTCGGGCAGGTTGCGGAACAGACGCGACTCGGCAACCACGCTGATCTCCGCGTGTCCATACTCACGCCGGGGCGCGGTGGCGACCTTGCCTCCAAGATGATGTACGACAAACTGCAATCCGTAGCAGATTCCCAGCACGGGCACGCCCATCGCGAGCACCGCCGCGTCCGCCGATGGAGCGCCCGCGTCGTAGACAGAAGACGGCCCGCCGGAGAGGATGACTCCCTTCGGCTGAAGCGACTTCACCTGCTCCAGAGGAGCCGTGCAAGGCAGCACCACAGAGAAAACGTTGAACTCGCGTATGCGCCGCGCGATGAGCTGCGTATACTGCGATCCAAAATCAAGAATGACGATTGTAGAGGTATCCACGTTTTCAGTGTAAATGCGGTTATTCTGTTGATCCATCAATAAAATTTGCCAATAAATATCTCCGTCATTCTGAGCGCAGCGAAGAACCCCCGCATTTTTCTTCCTCACTGAAGAATCTTCAGGAAAGCAAATATATTTCGGAGCTGTCACTCTTTATTTATGTTCGTTGCCACTACAGACAAAATACGGGGGTCCTTCGCTACGCTCAGGATGACGGCGCTAGGGGGTATTTCAGTGGTGACGGCGAGTAAGTGTTTTCAAACGCCCGCCAGAGATTCAGATACCCCACCAGACGCGCCACGTGAAAGAAGTCTGAGGCGGCGAGGTACACGAGGGTCACTCCGATATACCACCATGCCAGAAACCCTGTGGTCATAATGCTTTCAAACGGCAGCGGCGTGGCCGAAAGCACTAGCGCAAACACCAGCAGCGCGATCTTTACGATCCCCATGACCAGATTGATCTCAACCAGTTTTCCTCGCAGTGGTCCCAGACGGAACGCTGCCGCTAGACTAGCCCAGACACCGCACCCGCGCAGCATGGCCAGCAGCGGGGCCACGCTCAGCACCCAGCTCACCGCAGCCCACAAAACAAACAGCCCCAGCGTCGCCAGGATTGCAATTGCGGAATAGCCAACGAAATTGGGATCGTCTCCCTGCGCAACCGGGCCGGTTACGGTCATCTGTCCCGCCACGACCAGGCCGCCGAGCCACAGAGCAAAGATTGCAGCAAGAGCCACGATGCGAATCGTCTGCAATCCCATCAATGTCCACGGACGCGCAACCAGTCGCGGATCAGCCCGCTTCAAAACCAGCGTCCGCCCCAGCGACGACCAGATGATCCACACCACCGCCATCAGCGGAACCATCCACAGCGCGGCGCGGCCTAGAGCCGGAAGCGAATCCGACAGAATCTGCGCCAGCGTCCTCCCCGCCGCCAGCGGATCGGCAATCGTGATCTGATCGAACGCTTCCTTAAGGGGAGCCAACGGTAAATTCTGCCGAAGTTGGCGGCCAGTGATAAGCAGGAAGGGGACGCCGAACGTCCACCGCCAGCCCACCTCAAGCAGAGTCAGCGAAGGACGCCGCCAGCACTCCGACATGGTATGCACGAACGACTGCGTTCCGCGCACCGGCGCAGGCCTCAGCGCACCGCCTCCGTTGGACAGCATCACTTCACCACGAGATTGACCAGCTTGCCCGGAACCAGAATCGACTTGACGACCGTCTTGCCCGCCACGCGCGCCTGCACCTTCTCATCGGCAAGCGCAGCTGCCTTCACCGCCGCCTCATCACTGTTGGCGGCAACCTTAATGACGTTGGCCAGTTTGCCGTTGACCTGCACGGGAATCTCGATCTCATCCTCACGGGCAAGCTCCGCGTCGGCCTGCGGCCAGGCCACGCGGAAGACCACTCCGTCGCCGCCTAGCCGCCGCCAAAGCTCCTGCGAGAGGAACGGAGCGAACGGAGCCAGCAGCAGCGTCAGTCCGCGGAAGAGCTGCGCTAACGTAGCGCCGGACACCTCACCGGCATCGATGGCCGCTTCCTTCGCGGTAATCTCGTTGACCAGAATCATGATGGCGGCAATGGACGTATTGAAGTGCCATCGTCCGCCGAAGTCCTGCGTAATTTTGGCGATGGTCTGATGCAGCTTGCGCAGCAGCTCCTGTCCGGCGGCGGACTCTGCACCCGAGCCGTCGTCGCGGACATCGGCGTACTTCATCGTCAGCCGATGCACACGGCCAAGGAAGCGGCTGATGCCTGCAACTCCCTCCTCCTGCCAGTCGAGATCACGGTCCGGGGGCGCGGCGAACAATGCGTACATCCTCGTGGCGTCGGCTCCATAACGGGCGATCATGTCGTCGGGCGAAACCACGTTGCCCTTCGACTTCGACATCTTGGCTCCATCTTTGATGACCATGCCCTGCGTAAACAGCCGCTCGGCAGGCTCGTCGTTGCGGATCAGGCCGAGGTCGCGCATCACCTTGGTCCAGAAGCGCGAGTAGATC
>WQYS01000354.1 GCA_009781125.1 Acidobacteriaceae bacterium
CTTCGAGTCGCACGAATCGCGTCTGCTCGGCCTGCGGAACGCGGATGTCCGCCTTGGAGAAGATGGTCACCACATCGCCGGGCATCAGCTCGAGGTTCTGCGAGGCGTCGCCCGCCAGCACGGCGCGCCCAAGATTGAAGGGCAGAAGCGAGGTCGTCAGGTCCTGCTTGTTCTGCCGCTCGATGACGGCGTAGGACCAGTCGATGTCCGGCTCGCTCAGCTTCACGTCGTTTCTGGGAGTGAACTGGCCCGCGGTGGCGCTGCCAGCTGTTACGCCAACAAAAGCCGCGGCAGCGCTGGTCGAAGCGGTCGAGTCGTTCATGGTTGGTTGCCCGGTCTGCTGATCAGTCGGTTGTCCGGATGGCTGCGTCGACTGCTGCCCGGTATCGCAGTCCAGTCCGCCGTCCGTCACGGCGGGGCTGCCTGAACTCGCAGGATTACTGGGATTACCAGGACTACCGGGATAGCCGTAGAGATATATTCCCCCGGTCTGCGACGATCCTGCCAGCGCGGCCTTTGTTCCATCTACGCCGATAGGAGCTCCCAACTGCCTCGCGCTTTGTGGCGTCGTGGTGGAGTACCTCCACAACGGGTCTTCGCCCTCCTCACCAGCAGCGATGCCGTAGCGCAGACTGGGAACTCCAAACGGCGTCCGCGGCGGGCAGGTGGGAATGTACGTCAGTGTGGGCTGTCCCATCTGAACGCGCTTCAGCCAATAGTCGCGCGTGACCAGAGCTTCTTTATTAGGAATCAGGTCCAGCACGCGCATGCCGGGCTGCCAGCGGTAGCGTCCGGGACTGGCAACGTTTCCGCGCAGCGTCACGGCATCCTTATATAGACCCGCCAGGGCTTCCAGCTCCAGCAGGTCGCCGTCGTTGACGACGGTGGCCAGCCCGGCGGCATCGAGCGCAACCTCTTTAATGCTCCGCTCGCGGTGCTCATCTATACGCTCCAGACGAACCTTGTCTCCGGAGGCCACGTTCGACATTCCGGCGGCCAGATCGAGCACGTCCTCAACCGTGGTGTTGTCGGCAGACCGCAGCTCATAGATGCCCGGAACCTTCACGCTTCCGGCGACCGCCACCTGCGGACCTACGGGCGGAAAGTAGATGACGTCGCCGGGCAGCAGCCTGGCGTCCTTCGACTTGTCTCCGCGCAGCAGAAGGTCGTAGAGATCGAACTCCACCACCAGCTTGCCGTCGCGCTTCAGTTGAATGTGCCGCAGACTGCCCTCCGGAGTCGGCCCGCCCACGGCAAAGATGGCGTTGACCAGCGTGCTTAGCGAGCTGATGGTCCAGCTCCCGGGCCGCCTCGCCTCGCCGACCACGAACACCTGCATCGAGCGCAGCCGTCCCATGCTTACGCTGAGGTCGAAGTTGCGGAAGGTGCGTCCGATCTGCGTCTTCAGGAAGGGCTGCGCCTGATCGAAGCGCAGGCCCGCCACATGCACAGAGCCGACTTGAGGAATATAGATCGCGCCCGAGCGGTCGACGGCGAAGCTGCTGTCGAGCGAGACCTGTCCCCAGGCCTCGATGCGCAGCTCGTCGCCGGGGCCGATCACGTAGCCGGCGTCCACAGGAACCTGATTAACCGGCGCAAAGGTAGACGGCGGATTGCGGAACAGGCTGGCTCCGTAGATGGGCAGCATCTTGCCGATCGAATTGGCGACCATCTGCTGAAATCCGGTGGGAGCGTCGAGCGGCAGGCGCGACTTCATCAGCTCCTGCTCAAGTAGAAGCTGCTGCTCGCGCAACTGCTCCGCCAGCCCGGTCGACGTCGCGCCCTGCAAGGGGTTCAGGTTCCCCGGTTGCAGAGGATACTGCGACTGGGATGGCTGCATCGAAGGCTGAATCTGCCCCACGCCAAGCTGGCTGGCCGAGCCCGCTAGACAAGTGGGGTCCAGCGGACTGCATTGCTGCGAGACCGTGTTGCCTAGCGCCTGACTATCGATCTGAGCGAAGGCCGCTCCTCGTCCTGGCTGTAAAAATATAGTTACAAATACAAAAATAGAGACCCGCACGACATTAAACCGCATAGGCCTGAAACCTCCGTCGAAAATCATTTACGACGGCTATGGATTCAATAAATTAGTCTTTGCTTCTAGGTAGGCCAAGCCTTTAGGCTTGGCTTCTCAGTGCTCCTGCCAGATTGGGCCTTTAGGCCCTGGGGTATGCCTTCATTGGGGAAGAAATGCATACCCCCAGGGGCTAAAGCCCAGATCGTTGCCTATCCGAAGAAGCCAAGCCTAAAGGCTTGGCCTACCTAGAAGCGTTCGATTTCATCATCTTCGTTGGACCCAAAGGGTCCATTGGAACTCGTAACTTTCTCAACTGCTATTAGATTCGGTTTTGCCCCTCCTCGATTGCCCGGGCTACGCGCAGCATGGTGGTTTCGCCGAAGTGGCGACCCAGGATTTGTACACCTATGGGCAACCCGGCTTTGGTCTCGCCGCAGGGGACGCTGGCTCCGCAGACTCCGGCCAGGCTGGCCGCGACCGTATAGATGTCGCCGAGATACATCTGCATGGGGTCATCGACCTTCTCGCCCAGACGGAACGGCGGCGTCGGCGTCATCGGAGCCACCAGCACATCCACGGCGGCGAAGGCCTCCAGAAAATCGCGCGTCAGCAGCGCGCGCACCTGCTGTGCCTTCTTGTAATAGGCGTCGTAATAGCCCGCGCTCAGCACATAGGTCCCCAGCAGGATGCGGCGCTTGACCTCGGCTCCAAAGCCCTCGTCGCGGGTGCGGCGATACTGCTCGGACAGCGTCTTCGCCTGCTTCTCGCGGAAGCCGTAGCGCACACCGTCGAACCGCGCCAGATTTGCCGACGCCTCCGCCGTCGCAATCACGTAGTAGGTCGGCACGGCGTAGCGCGTGTGCGGCATCTTCACTGGAGTCACCACGCACCCGTCTTTTCTGAGTCCATCAAGGACGCCTTCAATGGCCGCACGAATCTCCGGGTCGAGTCCCTCGCCGAAGTATTCTTCTGGTACGCCAACACGGAGTCCCGCGACTGGCTTCTCCAGACTAGCGACGTAATCACCGACCGGCTGCTCGGATGAAGTCGCATCCATCGGATCGTGTCCCGCGATCACTTCGAGAATCGTCGCCGCGTCGCGAACGTTCGTCGTCAGCGGACCAACGCGATCCAGCGATGACGCGAAGGCGATCAGACCGTAGCGGCTGACTCGTCCATAGGTCGGCAGAATGCCTACCACTCCGCAGAACGCCGCAGGCTGGCGGATCGAGCCGCCGGTGTCGGTGCCGAGTGTGGCCACGGCAAGATTGGCCGCGACAGCCGCCGCCGATCCGCCGCTCGAACCTCCCGGCACGCGAGCGATGTCGCGGGGATTCTTCACTGGCCCGTAAGCAGAGTTCTCGTTCGAGCTGCCCATGGCAAACTCGTCGCAGTTCAGCTTGCCCAGCAGGACCGCGCCAGCCGC
>WQYS01000355.1 GCA_009781125.1 Acidobacteriaceae bacterium
CTCTGCACTGGACGCTCTCCCAGGAGAAACGTCCTTTGCTGGGCAACAAGCCCAGTGTGACGCGGTTACGATTTTCGACGCTCGCAACCAGCATGGACAGGAGCGAATCCCTCTCGATGAGCGTTACACTCATGGAAGGACATCCCTCAAGGGCATCAACAGTTATTACGCGTCGCAAGTTTACTGCATCCAAGTTCTCCCTGTTCAATCGAAAGGAATTATCTATGCATAATCGTCGTGAGTTTTTGGCGCTAGCTACTTTGGCGGCGGGGAACGGGCTGGTGCAGGGTGCAAAGGCCCAGAAGGGAAAGGCCACGGCGAACATCGAAGATCTGACGCAGTTTGTGAACGTGTTTATAGGAACCGGTGGCAACGGACATACCTATCCAGGCGCGACGGTTCCATTCGGCGCTGTGCAACTCAGCCCCGACACCGGAATTAACGGTTGGGACTGGTGTTCGGGCTACCGCAACGACGACTCTACGTTAATGGGTTTCAGTCACACACACCTGAGCGGCACGGGCGTAGGCGACATGCTCGACGTGCTGATGGCGCCCCGGACCGGCGATGTGGTGATCCATGCAGGCGAGGAACCCGATGCGCGTAAGAATATTGCAGGCACCTATCGTGTGAAGTTTTCGCACGGTGACGAAAAGGCTGAGGTGGGCTACTACTCAGTAAGCTACAACGGCCATTCCGGGCAGGATGGCAGTGGAGGCCGCGTACATGTAGAACTGACAGCGACCGAGCGTACTGGCCTGATGCGTATTAAGTTTCCGGCCAATGAACCCGCGCACGTGCTCGTGGACATGAACCACATTAGCTTGAGCCGCGCGGATGGTAAGGGGATCATTAAGTGGGCCAAACTCGATGTAGCTGGTGCGAAGACACTGACCGGCGGACGTCACATGTCGTGCTGGGCACCAGACCGCGAGTTGTACTTCGCAACCGAGTTTTCCGTGCAGCCCACGAAGGTGGAGCTATTTTCAGACGACAAACCCGTTGACGGCAAAAACGTCGATGGAACCAATGTGAAGGCCGTGGCGCATTTCGCGCCGGGCACGACACTGCTGATTAAGACCGGCATCTCCATGGTGAGCGCGGAGAACGCTGCAGCCAACCTGAAGGCGGAGCAGTCCGGCTGGGACTTTGAGGCTGTTCGCGCGAAGGCAAAGCGCATGTGGCGGGCCGAACTCGATCGCATCCGCGTTGAGGACGCTAGCGCGGAACGGAAGACGATCTTCTACACCGGCCTGTATCACATGATGTGCGCGCCGACTCTGAACGACGACGTCAACGGCGAGTACCGGGGCATGGACAACCAAGTGCATAAGATGGCTCCGGGCGAGCACAACTACAGTACGTACTCTTTGTGGGATACCTATCGAGCGCTGCATCCTTCTTACACGTTGTGGCAGCAGGAACGCGTGGCTCCGCTGGTTAACTGCCTCATCCGCATGGCTGAAGAGAGTAAGTACGGCTTCCCCATCTGGCCGCTGCAGGGGGGCGAGACCTTCTGTATGCCGGGCTATCACGGGGCCAGTGTCATGGCCGAAGCAATCGCCAAAAAGTGGCCAGGTGTTGACGCTGAGCGCGCGTACAAGACGATGCGCAAGCGCAACATGGATGATGACTACGAAGGTCTTGACTACTACCGCAAGCTGGGCTACATGCCTGCGGATAAGGTGAAGGAGTCAATCGGCAAGCTGATGGAGTACAGCTATTGTGACTGGGCCTGTGCGAATGTCGCTGAGAGAACCGGCCACGCGGACGATGCCAAGGTGATGAAACGGAGGTCGCAGAGCTATCGCAATGTCTTCGATAAGGAGAAGCAGTTCATCCGTGCGAAGATGTCGGATGGAAGCTGGGCGCCGAACTTCGATCCGCGCGCAACCGGTCATGGTGCCAAGTATCGCGACTACACCGAAGCCAATGCCTGGCAGTCTACCTTTTTCGTACAGCACGATGTAAAGGGCTACATGCAGTTATTCGGCGGACGCGAGGCCTATGCCAGGAAGCTGGATGCGATGTTTACCGCGGAGCCGGGCGTTTCGAACGAAAACGTTCCAGATATGACCGGTTTCATCGGCCAGTACGTGCATGGCAACGAGCCGAGCCACCACGTTGCCTTCCTCTATCTCTGGGCTGGACAGCCTTGGAAGTCACAGGCCAGGGTTCGCCAGATATTCCTGGAACAGTATCGCGCGGAGCCTGACGGTCTGAACGGCAATGAAGACTGCGGCCAGATGTCGGCGTGGTACGTGTTGGCCGCGATGGGACTGTACGCTGTCGATCCGGTGAGCGCAACCTACGTTCTGACGCCTCCGCTCTTCGACAAGGTGACGGTCAATATGCCGGCAGGGAAGAAGCTCGTCATGGAGGCAAAGAAAACGAATACCGATGATAAATATATCCAGTCGGTGACGGTGAACGAAAAGCCGCTGAACAGGCTGTGGATTGAGTACGACGTGCTTGCCAGGGGCGCGCATGTGGTGTTCACGCTCGGGCCGGAACCTAATAAGACTCTCGGAACCGACGAGGCCTCAATGCCGCCCTCGTTGACGGCGTAACGTTGCGAATAACGGCAGCGAATGTACCCAGTAGTTGTATCTGACGGAAGAACCATTGGGGGCTCCGTTTAGGGTGACTTTATGGGTGGTCTTGTTCAGTATTCTTTCATTTCAATTTATGCCGCTCACGTGAACCGTTACCCATTCAAGGCTCCGCTCGCTTCAGAAGCTCTTAAAACTCCCCTGAAACCGGATTTTGTTCCTGTAATGTTCCCGGATTTGCGTTTGTGTTCCCATCACAGTAACCCCATAGAATCGATAGTCATTGCGTCGCGGAATTTGCGATGTATCTGTAGTAAGCAGCTGGCAGAGCGTTGTTGTCAGAGGTAGGACGTCAGTTTGGAGGCAAGCATCACACCACGGTGCTGCACTCAATTGTCAAAATCGACGAGCAACGCCGCGCCGACAAAGACCTCAACAGCACCCTCAACAAGCTGATGGAGACCCTCAACTAGATCGACCAGTCTTGATATGGGAGATAACATGCTCATCGCAGAAGTCCCGATATTCTATAGTGATTGTTGAAGGAGCCATCCGTTGAACGCTATTCCCGCTTTGCCTGCGGCAAGAATTCTGCTTGCTCTGCTGCTTTTTGTTCCTTTGGCTTGGGCCCAGTCAGCCAGGGATGTCTCTGCTGTTGTTCACGCGCTTCCCGAGTCGTCGCAGAAGGTTGTCGAGCGCCTTGCGCAGTTCAGCGAGCTATCTGATCTGTCCGCCGGGGAGTGGCGTTTTCACGCCGGAGACATCGCCCACGGCGAAGACACAGCGCTCGACGACTCTGATTGGTCGCAGGTTCGGCCTGGCAGCACGGCTCCGGTGGAGGCTGTCTGGTACCGCCGCATGATCGAGGTTCCGCAGAA
>WQYS01000356.1 GCA_009781125.1 Acidobacteriaceae bacterium
GATCGTGCTTGTATTCAACATCAGTCTTCACCTCCCCCGTAGTAGCCTTTGCCCCGCGTGAATCCGTAAGGGGACGGCCCGGATCTCTCCGGTTCCCGATCCTCGGAATCCGGCCGCCGGTCGCGGCCGGCTTTCAGGACCGCCTGCACGCTGCGCAACGACGGACGGTCCGAGAAGGACAGCGCTTTCCCGCAGGCAGACTCGAGTCTTGCTGCCGAATATTTGTCGACGAGGTGGAGCAGCGCACGGCATGATTTGAACGCCTGTTCCTCGACCTTGACGTTCTCGAAAAACCTGTCGATGACCGTTCGCGTGTTCGAGCCGAATTTGTCCGCCCATCTCCTGAAACGATCCGCATTCCAGTCGCCGGCTTTTTGGTGCTTCTCCGGCATATGGCCGGGCAGCGTGCTGTGCTTCCGGTCATAGGGGCCAAGACGCGGATGCGATGCGATGCGCTCCGTCGCGTAGAACACCTCGACGGATGTCGCTGTGACGCGCACGTCTACATCCTTGCCTGTGAACTCGTACGGAACGGAGTAGTATTTTTTGTCCACGCTCACATGGTAGTCGAACAATACTTTGCACGATTTCCATTCGGCAACCTCGAACGGTTCGTTCGGCAGTGGGCGCAGGAATGGCTTCTCTTCAAGATACAGGGAATGCCGGCTCCCGTCCTTCTTTTGGAATGGCTTCGCGTTGTACTCCTCCAGTTTCTCGCGAATTCGGATATTCCGCTTGCGATTTAACAGCGTGACCGTTTTCGTTTGACACCCTGAACGCAAAATTTCAACACCCCCGCCGTTTAGATTTGACAGGCGGTTTTTTGTGCTTTGCAAGCCGATAGAATGTCCTTCGTGTGCGGTGATTTGGGCAATAGTGTCCGGTCGCTCGCGCAGATACGAAAGGAGGTCATTCTATGACCGAATATTTGGAGATTCTGCGGCTTGCGGGCTTAGGGATCAATCACTCAAAGATAGCCGTGGGTGTAGGCTGCTCGCGGCAGACCGTGATTTCTGTACTGAAGAAAGCCGGACAGAAATCGATCAGCTATGCGGAGGCGAAAAGCATGCCGGAAAAGGAACTCGCCGCCGCCATCAACGAAGGAGGGTTTGAGCGAGCCAGGTACCGAGTGCCTGACTTTGAGCATATCCATAAAGAACTCGGGAAGAGCGGCGTCACGCTTAGCCTGCTTTGGATCGAGTACTGCGAGGAATGTAAGCGCACCGGCGAGATGCCATATCAATCAACGCAGTTCAACAAACACTACCGCGAGTATGCAATGCGGACAGGCGCGACCATGCATATTGAACGCAAGCCAGGCGAGTCAATGGAAGTTGATTGGGCAGGCGGTAGTGTTGGCGTCTGGGACGAAGCGACAGGTACTGACCTTGAGGCGTTCGTGTTCGTTTGCGTATTGTCATACAGCGGGTACACATACGCAGAGGCTTGCTGGACGATGAGAATGGATGATTGGCTCGCGGCGCACGTACATGCCTACGAATTCTTCGGTGGCGTAGCGCGTCTGCTGATTCCAGACAATTTGAAGACCGGCGTGGACAAGAACACGCGCGCGGAGACATTGGTCAACAAGACATACATGGAGATGGCCGACCATTATGGCGCGGCTGTGCTTCCAGCCCGCATTTACAGACCGAATGACAAACCGGGCGTCGAGGGCGCCGTCAAAGGCGTCAAGACATGGATACTCGCGGCGATCCGGAACGAGGTTTTCACGTCGCTGTTTGATCTTAACGCAGCAATCAAGGTGAAAATCGATGAATACAACGCGAAGTCGTTCCAGAAGATGCCCGGCAGTAGGCTCAGCAGATATCTCGACGAGAAGCCGCTTTTGCTGCCACTTCCCAGAAGGCAATATGAACGATCGGAATGGATGGTTGCTAAAGTTCAGAAAGATTACCATGTCAAATGCGGCGAGAAGTATTACTCTGTGCCTTTCGCCTACATCGGATGCACGGTCAACATCAGGGCGACCCGGGACATGGTCGAAATCTTCCATGAAGGTCAGCGCATCTGTTCACATCAGCGGAACGCTACGGGCAAGTATGTCACGGAAAAAGACCATATGCCAATCGGCCACCGCAAACACTGTGAATGGAGTGGCGATCGTTTCCGCGCATGGGCCGGGAAGATTGGGCCGTCCACGCTTCGCTGTATCGAATATTTTCTTAGCAGCGCTAAGGTTGAACAGCAAGCATACAAAACATGCAATGCATTGCTCCACCTATCTGACCAGTACTCGCCGGTGCGCCTTGAAAACGCAAGCACACTCGCCCTGTCGTTTTCGCCACGGCCAAGCTACAAGGCTGTTTCAGGCATCCTGAAAGCCGAAAAGGACTTGGGTGTGCGCAAAAGACTCCCCGAGGAACGTATGCGTGACGAAGATGCAGAAAAACACGGCTTTATCCGCGGAGCAGAATACTACGGCAAGAAGGACGGTGATGAGAGTGACGAGTGAGAAGACGATTGAAAAGCTGCGGCGTATGCACCTCGCCACGATTGCTGACGAGTATGAGAGGCAAATGGAAGATCCCAAAGCGTTGACCATGTCGTTTGACGATCGGTTTGGCCTAATGATTGATCTTGAATACGCAAGGCGAAAGAGCAACCGACTCTCTAAGTTGGTCAAACAGGCAGGCTTCACGGATAAAGAGGCATACATAGAAAACATCTCATACACAAAGGATCGGGAACTGAACGCGGATCAGATTCAAGCCCTCGCGTCCTGCGCATTCATCGAGCGAAATACCGTTGTGCGTATCCTCGGCGCTACCGGCGCCGGCAAGAGCTTCCTTGCCAACGCCCTTGGGATTGCCGCATGTCGGAAAGGCTATTCTGTGCGTTTTACGAGCCTCCAGGACCTTCTGATCGACCTTACGGTTGCTGAAACCGCAGGAACGTTCAACCGTGTCTTCGCAGGATACCGGAACGTCAGGCTGCTGATTGTAGACGATTGGCTCATGTTTGAGATCACGAAGGATTCCGAGGCAGCGCACCTCTACGGGCTGATCGAGGCGCGCAAATACGAAGGCTCCATAATCGTCTGCTCACAGCTTGACGTCGAAGGCTGGCATGGCCGCATCGCCAACAAGGCTGCGGCCGATTCAATCTGCGATCGGCTCGCACACGGGCCGCATGAAATCGTTGTCAAGGGCGAGATGCGAAAGCTGGCGGCGCAGCAGGGCTGACGCACTCGCCGGAGCTAAGCTCCGGCATAAGGTTTATCGCTTTTATTTTCCAAGGTGATAAGGTGAAAGAACGGAGTTTTCATCCCTATTTGTACTCGCAGTTTGCTGCGAGATGGAGGTTGAAATCTGGCAAAGGCGGGCGGCGGTCTCTGTCGCCCGCCCATCACCTCGCAAATCCTGTACGGCGCTCAGGTTGCTCCTCAGCATGGCCTTATCCTCCGTA
>WQYS01000357.1 GCA_009781125.1 Acidobacteriaceae bacterium
AAGTCCAGCGAGCTGAAGTGCGCAATGAGCAGGAACATCGCCAGCAGAAATCCGAAGTCGCCGATGCGGTTGACGATGAACGCCTTCTTGCCTGCGTTGGCGGCGGAGTCTTTCTTGAAGTAGAAACCGATGAGCAGGTACGAGGCCAGGCCAACGCCCTCCCAGCCGACGAACAGCAGCAGGAAGTTCGACGCCAGCACCAGCACCAGCATGAAGAACATGAACAGGTTCAGGTAAGAGAAGAAGCGCCAGTAGCCCTCCTCGTGCTTCATGTAGCCGACCGAGTAGACGTGGATCAGGAAGCCGACGCCGGTGACCACGCCGAGCATGATGAGCGTGAGGTGATCGACCGTGAGCGCGAAGTCGGCATGGAAGCCGGTAATTGCGATCCAACTATTGCCGAACAGAGTCGCGGCGGTGTGGATGGACTCGGGCGCGCCGTCGGCTCTCATGCTGAACCAGAGCCGACCCCAGAGCGCAGCCGGAATCGCCGTACATAGCAGGGCAACGGCAGAAACCGCGAAGCGCGAAAGTCGGCGACCGAGGGTTCCGTTAATGAGGAATCCCGCGAAAGGGAGCAGCGGAATCAACCAGAGATAAGTAGCGGGCATCGGCGTCCTTAGAGTTTCAGCAGGTTGACCTGATCGATGTTAAGCGTCTGGCGCGCGCGGAAGATGGCGATGATGATGGCGAGTCCGACGGCGGCTTCGGCGGCGGCCACGACCATGACGAAGAAGACGAATATCTGCCCGGAGACTTCGTGCCACATATGCGCGAAGGCCACGAAGGTCAGGTTGACGGCGTTGAGCATCAGCTCAATCGACATGAAGATGGTGATGACGTTGCGCTTGACCAGAAAGCTGGCGATGCCGATGGAGAACAGAACGGCGGCCAGGATCAGATACCAGGAGATGGGAACCGTCATATTATTGCTCCTTTCGCGCGAGCACGACGGCTCCGAGGATAGCGACGAGGATCAGAACGCTGGTGACCTCGAAGGGCAGCAGATGATCGGTGAACAGAGATCGGCTGACCTCCATGATGTTGTTAGCGACGCTGTCGAGATGACCGCCCAGCTTCACGTGTCCGAGCGCATTGCGTTCGGAGAGGAAGACGAAGCTGAGCAGGCAGAAGATGGCCGCCGCGCCGGGGAATCCGGCAATGGCGGCCATGCGGCTGCCGTGAGTTTTTTCTTCCTGCCCGGCGTTCAGCAGCATGATGACGAAGACGAACAGAACCATGATGGCGCCGGAGTAGACAATGACCTGCGCCGCCGCGAGGAACTCACCTCCCAGCGACCAGTAGAGCACGGCCAGCGACATCATGACGACGACCAGCGAGAGGGCGCTGTTGATGGGATGCCGCTGCAGCAGGAAATTAAGTGCTCCTGCTACAGCCAGCGCGCCGAAGATGAGGAAGAGAACCATCTGCATGGAGTGATCCCTTAAAACACCTTGTGGAACAGGGCGTACACATCATGCCACGACACGTTCCACGAGAGGACAAGGCTGGTGACGACGATGTTCGCCATCGCCAGCGGGAGAAGGAACTTCCAGCCGAACTTCATGAGCTGGTCATAACGGAAGCGGGGCAGCGTAGCGCGAACCCATATATAGAGCACCAGAAAAGCGAAGACCTTGGCGACGAACCAGAAGACCGAGACCAGCGCCGCCAGCCACTGGTTGCTAATTGCGGGAAACAGATTGCCGAACGGGCTCGCCGGTCCGCCAAGAAATAGCAGCGTCGCCACGCAGGCAACCGTAATCATGTTGGCGTACTCGGCCATGAAGAAGAGCGCGAACTTCATGGAAGAGTATTCGGTGTGATAGCCCGCGACCAGCTCGGACTCGGCTTCGGGAAGGTCGAACGGCGAGCGATTGGTCTCGGCGTAAGCGGCCATCAGGTAGATGAAGAAGGCAACGATCTGAAGTCCGCCGAAGATGTTCCAGCTCAGAAGGCCGTAGCTGGACGACTGACTGTTAACGATGTCGCGCAGAGAGAGCGAACCGGCGCGCAGAACCACTCCCACCAGCGAGAGACCCAGCGCCAGTTCGTAGCTGATCATCTGCGATCCGGCGCGCAGCGCGCCGAGCAGCGAATACTTGTTGTTCGAGGACCACCCCGAGAGAGCAATGCCGTAGATGCCGATGGAGGTGATGCCAAGAATGACCAGCAGACCGATGTTGAGGTCGGTGACGCTGAACATGTCCACGCTGGTGTTGGGGAAGGTGGTGAAGTTTCCGAAGGGAACCACCGAAACTGCGATCAGCGAGCAGCCGAAGGCAAGTACCGGAGCCAGAATAAACAGCGGACGCTCGGAGGCCATCGGGATCAGCTCTTCTTTGAGGAAGAGCTTGATGCCGTCGATGGGAGGCTGAAGCAGTCCGAATGGCCCGACGCGCGAAGGGCCCCAGCGGTTCTGGATGCGGCCCAGCAGCTTGCGCTCCAGCAGAACCGTGTAGGCGACTCCGCCAAGCGTAACCCCGAGCACGACCGCGATCTTGAGGATCGAGAGCAGAAGGAAGATCTGAAAATCAGACAAATGCACGGTGACTGGCTCCTAATCGGCTCGGGTTAAATCTGGTTTGTTGGACTGGAACTCGCGGACCTCTTGAAGTGCAGGCGAGTAGCGGCCCAGAGTCCCTGAAGTAAACAGCGTATCGTTGGCGGGTACGACAAGATCGCGGCGCGTCTCAATCTGCACCAGCGTTTGCGCGGCAGGCTCGCCAAGATGCTGATCGTGCCCGCTGAGCAGTTCGAGCCGTTTGAATGCATAGCTCGGAACCACTCGCTGAATCTCGTCGAGAATTGCAAACGGGTCGAACGGCGAGAGCCTCGGTTCAAGGTTGTTAGCCGCCAGCCAGACAGCGTGGCGGTCGGCTTCGCCGCTCTGTGCGCCGCGGCTCTGGCCCATGTCGGCGCGCAGTCCGTTGCCGAAGGGAACAAGCTGATGGATGTCGGCTCCCATCTTGTCGGCGATGCGCACGATCATCTCGAAGTCAGAGCGGACTCCGGCGCGGTCTGCGGCCTTCTGCACAAGTTGCAGGTCGCCATAACTATTGGTGACGGAGCCGGACTTCTCGTAGAGGTTCGCAGCGGGCAAGACCACATCAGCAAGCCTCGCCGTCTCCGTCATGAACATATCCTGCACCACGAGGAAGGTGTTCTTCAGCGCAGACGGATTAACGTTGTAGCGCGCGAATGGATTTGCTCCCACAATGTAAAGAGCCGCGAGGTTAGAGTCGAGCATCTCGGCCATGTCGAGACCGGCGTACGTACACGGAAGATAACCGGGGAGCACATCAGGAAGCAGTCCCATATCGGCGGCCCCGCGCGAGTTGGCGTAGCCGCCGAGCAGCGCAAACTTTGCTCCGGGAATGGTCAGGCCGAAGTCGATGAACTTCTTGAGACCGGCT
>WQYS01000358.1 GCA_009781125.1 Acidobacteriaceae bacterium
GTCTATCACAACACCGCCGTCACCATCGAGCAGGACGGCAGCATCGCGGACATCTACCGCAAGATGCATATCCCCGATGACCCGCTCTACTACGAGAAGTTCTACTTTGCTCCCGGCGATCTGGGCTTCAAGGCCACGCGAACTTCAGCCGGGCCGGTGGGCACGCTGGTCTGCTGGGACCAGTGGTATCCGGAGGGCGCGCGCATCACGGCGCTCAAGGGAGCCGAGGTGCTTTTCTTCCCCACGGCCATCGGCTGGCATCCGTCGGAGAAGGAGGAGTTCGGCAACGCGCAGTACGAGGCCTGGCAGACCGCCCAGCGCGCTCATGCTATCGCCAACGGAGTCTTCGTCTGCGCGGTGAACCGCGTCGGCCACGAGCACGGCGACGTCAAGTTCAAAGCCATCGCCGCCGACGGCAATCCGGCAACGGTGGAGATTCACGGCCCCGGCGACCACAGCGCTGCTTCAGGCATCGAGTTCTGGGGAGGCAGCTTCATTGCGGACCCGTTTGGCCGTATCCTGGCGCAGGCCAGCCACGACAAAGAAGAGGTTCTCTACGCCGACCTCGATCCCAGGCTGGTCGAAGTTACGCGCCAGCACTGGCCCTTCCTGCGCGACCGCCGCACCGACGCCTACGAAGGCCTGGGCAAACGGTTTCTGGATTGATGAATCCATTCTTTTGAGGAGCTGGAGCCCTTCACGTCTTTCTACGAACGCTGCCGTCCTTACGGATAGGCACCTCCAGCCCATGTAAATCCGCCGCGCTCTGTTAGAAGGGCGAGCGGAGCATACGGGTTTGCAGACCGGTGAAACTGGAAACCGGCAGGGCTTGCGCCCTCCCGCACGCTCCACTCATATAGATATGGAGGTGCTGCGCACAATAAAAATGCGCCGGGAAGGCGCAGTGTGCGCCAGTTTCTAAACGGGCTGCAAAACCCGAGCCGCTGTCTCCAGCAGCCATTTTCAGGGTAGGTCTGGCTAGATCAGAGTGTCAAGAAAAATGTGGATTAGGTCAGGACAATCGCATTTAGAGTTTTTGCTTCTAGGTACGCCGAGCCTTTAGGCTCGGCTTCTCGTGCGCAATAAAAGGGCCTTTAGGCCCTGGGGTATGTCTTCCGAGGTGGCAGAAATGCATACCCCAGGGGCTAAAGCCCGGATCGTTGACGCATCTTAGATGTCGGGCCTAAAGGCCCGACCTACCTAGAAGCAAAAACTTCTGCACGTAACTAATTCTGCTCCGGGGACCTTCAACAAGCCCAACTCGGTATAGCATTTAAGTACGAGGACATACATGGCGAATTCAACCGCTCAATCATCCGCTCAAAGTGCGCCTAGTTATACAGGGCCGTTCATTACCCTTACCTTCCTTTTCTTCGCCTTCGGGTTCATCACGACTCTGAATGGAACACTGGTGCCGTATCTGCGAAGCGTCTTCACGCTGCCTTACGGATGGGCGATGCTGGCCACCTCCGCGTTTTTCCTCGCTTATCTGATCTTCTCCGCGCCGTCGGCCAAGCTGATCGATGCCATCGGATACAAGCGGACCATGATAGTGTCGCTGTTTGTCCAGGTGGTAGGCGTGCTGATGTTGGTCCCTGCCGCCAAGATGCCAAGTTTTCCGCTGTTTCTTGCCGCGATCTTCGTGGTTGGAGCTGGCGTGACGGCTCTGCAGAACGCGGCCAATCCGTACGTGACGATTCTCGGCCCCGAGCATAGCGCCCCGGCGCGTCTGACTCTGGCGCAGGCAGCCAACTCCATGGGAACGGTGGTGGCTCCGCTGATCGCCGGTGCATTCATCCTCAAGGGCGCGACCGAACTGCCCGCTACGGCGAGCGTCGCCGAAAGAGTAAGCGCCGCTGCGTCCGTGATCCATCCGTATCTGTTTATTGCGGCTGTGCTATTCCTGCTGGGAGTTATCGTCATCGGTCTGCATCTGCCGCAGGTGGCGCGCGCGACCAAATCCGCCGCTGAAGAAGCCGCCGCAGCCAAACGGAGCATCTGGAGCTGCCGCCATACCGTACTGGCCACGGTAGGCATCTTCGTCTATGTCGGTGTTGAAGTGGGGCTGAGCGCCATCGCCATCAACTATTTCAAGGAGCAGGGTGTAAGCAGTGCAACGATACCATCGTTTTTGAATCCTCTTTGCCGACTGTTTACGTTCCGGCATATCTCTGACCTCACGCCTACAGGAATCGCAGCGTTTCTGCTTTCGCTCTACTGGCTGGGCATGCTGCTCGGACGTCTGGCCGGTTCCTGGATTCTGACGAAGATTCCGGCGGGCAAGCTGCTTGCCGTGCTCGGCGTTGCAGGCACCGTGCTGCTGCTGATTTCCATGAGGACCCACGGATCGGTTGCCATCTGGACGGTGGTGTTGTGCGGTTTAGCCAATTCGATTATGTTCCCCAACATCTTCGCGCTGGGAGTCGCAGGCCTGGGTCCGCTGACGAGCAAGGGTTCGGGACTCATCATGTCGGCATGCGTCGGCGGAGCGATCATCCCCCCCATTGTGGGAAAAGTGGCGGACTATGTAGGCATTCAGCACTCGTTCATCATTCTGATTGCGTGCTACCTGTTTGTGGCGTACTTCGGCCTGTGGGGATCGAAGCCCACGCGAGTGGAAGACTGAATCTGAGACTGAGCGTTATCAACAAGGGCCTGGAGAGTATCTCCAGGCCCTTTCTGCATCAGGAGCGGGGAAGCTGGTAGAATCTATTAAATCCACTCCCCGGAGATGCAATGCAGGCAATGCTGGCGCTCGAAGACGGGCGCATCTTTCGCGGCAAGAGCTTTGGCGCAAGAGCGGAGATTTCGGGCGAGGTCGTCTTCAACACGTCCCTGACCGGATACCAGGAGATCTTTACCGATCCCTCTTACGCCGGACAGATCGTCGTTCTTACCAATCCTCACATCGGCAACTACGGAACCACGCCGCATGACGCGGAGGCTCGTCGTCCTTACATCGAGGGCCTGGTGGTGCGCGAGTTCTCTGAGGTCAGCTCCAACTGGCGCTCGACCGAGGTCGCAGACGAGTACCTGGAGCGCAACGGTGTTCCCGTTCTGGCTGAGGTAGATACCCGCGCCATCGTCCGCCATCTGCGCTCACATGGAGCCATGCGCGGCGTGATCGCCTCAGGTGACAATTTGTCGGCAGAGGCTCTGGTGGCCAAGGCGCGCGCCATTCCCAAGATGGAAGGCACAGACTTGGCTAGTGTCGTCACCACGAAAGAGGCCTACGAGTGGGACGCGAGCGAGCCGAAGAATCTGACCGGCGATCCGCTGCTCAAGCCGGTCGAGAATAAGCCGGAGACGCTTCATGTGGTGGCCTATGACTTTGGCGTCAAGCAAAACATTTTGCGCATGTTGACGCGCGAGAACTGCCGCGTCACCGTGGTTCCGGCGAAGACTCCGGCAGA
>WQYS01000359.1 GCA_009781125.1 Acidobacteriaceae bacterium
CGGACTCATCCAGTCCAGATTCTGTATGTCCTCGTTGAGCGACTTCTCGAGGGCCGCGACCAGCTTCTCCATGTTCTGCTTGGCTGCGGGCGGGAAGTGCTGCGCCACCCAGTCCTGTCCGACGGCCTCGCCCAGAGCCGCGTCGGCCTGCCGCGTGCAGCGCTTCCAGCGCGGCGTCGGCTCCTTCTGGCCCAGAAGAGTCACGCCAAAGAAGCGGAAGTCCTCGTCGTCGAACCGGGCGCTCAGCGACTGCGCATAGCGATGAAGCGTATGCCAGCGCAGATAGCTCTTGAGCACCGCAATATCGGTCGATGCCAGCAACTGATCCAGCGTCTTGAAGAACTCCGGCGTCGCTACGTTGACGGACTTGAGTGAACCCTCTTTCTTCGCCGCCATGTAAACCTGCCAGTCGAAATCGGGCGTAAGCTGCTGAAGCTGATCAAGCGTCTGCACATGGTAGACATTGCCCGGATCGCGCATGTCTACGCGCGCCATGGAGCCCTGCGCCAGCGCCGTCTCGACCTGAAGCACGTTCATGGCCTCTGCCGCCGCCTGCTCGGGAGTGTCTCCCAGCAGGACGAACATCTTCGCCACGTGTTGCAGGTACTGCGCCAGCACGGTGTTCATGCGCTCGTCGTGGCCGAGATAATAGTCGCGGTCCGGCAATCCAAGTCCGCCCTGATAGAGAGCGCCTATCTGCTGGCTCGAATCCTTCTGGTCCTGCTCGGAGTTGAAGGCGAAGAGATAACCCGTGGCGAAATCATTCTCCGTCTGGCCGAGCAGCGTGGCCAGCTTCTTCTTGTCGTTCCAGTCGGCGATGGCCTGAAGAATGGGCTGAATCGGCTTGTCTTCAAGCTGATTGGCCAGATCGACGTTCATACATGCGGCGAAGTAATCGCCGTACTTCTTCTGCAACGGAGACTTCGGCGCCGCGGCTGCCGCGCTGAGCTCCTGATAGAGCAGCCACCGAGTGCGCTCGGCCAGCTCGTTAAAGCGTCCCCACCGCACCTGATCGGAGGGAATGGGATTGTTCTTCTTCCAGTTGCCGCAAGCGTACTGGTAGAAGTCCGTACAGGGGTCCGCCGTCTTGTCGATGGCGGCCAGATCGAAGCTGATGGGTTTGATGGGTTCCTTCACGGGGCCGGGAGCCATCTCCGGCGACACAAGCGACTGGCCCAGGCACATGACACTGGATAATGCCAGCAACGACACGGCAACCTTAAGTTTCATGGAGTTCCTCGAACAAATCTTTGGCAAATGTTGGGGTGGACAATTGCACCTAGATGCACCATACGCCGCTCGCGAGGAAAACTCCAGAATGTATGCCATCTATAAGCCGCAAGAGCGCCGCAGGCGCTCTACCACCGACGATCAGAAGATCTTCAAATGAATCACGAGATACTTCTTGGGATTCTGGCGGATGGCTGTCACCAGCCCGCTCGACTCGGTGAGCAGATGATTGAGATTGGTGTGCGTCTCGTCATCGGTGGCCAGCTTGCCCAGGGTTCCCTTGCCGTCGTTGATGCCCTTAATCAGCGTATCGAGCTGGGTCACGGTATCGTTTAGACGGGAGCGGAACTGCGGGTCCTTCAGCATGAGTCCCAGTCCGCCCTTGCCCGCGTCCGCCTCGGTCAGCAGCGAGTTGGCATGAGCCACGGTTGAGTTCAGGTTGTTATAGAGAGTGTCGTCCTTCAGCAGCCTGCCCATCGTACCCTTGCCGCTGTCGAGATCGTTGGCGATGGACTCCAGCTTGCCCGCCGCCGCGTTCAGGCGGTTGTACAGCTCGTCATCGGTCAGCAGCTTGCCCGCCGAGCCTTTGCCTTGATTGAGATCAGCGGCGAGACGGCGCATCTCCACCAGCGTTCCGTTGGCGTTGTTGTAGAGCGCCGGATTCACCACCACCTGCCCCAGCGAGCCTTTGCCGTTCTGCATGTTCTCGACCAGAACGTTCATCTTGGCCACCAGCGTGTTCATGTTCTCGATGGTGTTGGTGCTGGCCTTGGCAATATCGTTGAAGCCGGGCGAGTCAAACGGCTTCAGCTCGTCTCCGTTCTGAATCGGAGGACCGGCAGCGTTCTGGCTGTTCAGGTCCACGACCGTATCGCCAAGCACGCCAACGGTGATAAGCGTGGCCGTGGAATCCTTGCGGACATCAGACGCGCTATTGCCATTGATCCGCATCACCACGCGGACAGGGGTCTGCTTGCGGTCGGGCGCATTGACAAAGGTAACGCTCCTGACCGTGCCAATGGTGACGCCTTGCAGATTCACCGCAGCGCCTTCCTTCAGCCCCTGCGAGTTCTGAAAGTACGCCACGATGGTGAGCCGGCGCGAAAAGATGCCAATCCCCGAAGAGCTGGTCATCAGGAACAGCAGCGTCACCAGAAGGATCGAAGCGGCAATGACAATCAGGCCGACCTTCAGTTGCGACCATCGAACCTCCTGCTGGCTTGGCATGGCTCTCCTTTGCGCGGCCTGCATCTTGAATGCAGAGAACTCCCTTACAGATTACAAGGATGTATGCTTCTGCGGAAACCTCTAATCCTTCTAATCCTCCGCCAGCACGACGGCCATGGCGAGATCGCGGCTGTGAGTCAGCGTCAGGTGCATCTTTTGCACGCCCATTCTGGCAGCCCATTCTTTGGCCCGACCGTGCAGAACGATCTCTGGCCTGTGTCCAAGCTCGCGCCGCACTTCGATCTCGCGCCAACTGATGCCGCGGCTGATTCCTGTGCCCAGGGCCTTCGCCGCAGCTTCCTTGGCGGCGAAGCGGGCGGCGAAGCTCTCGGCGGCATGATGCCGTTTGCGCTGGCAGAAGGCAATCTCGCCCGCCGTGAAGACGCGCGCCAGAAAGCGGTCGCCGTAGCGCTTCATGCTCTCCGCGATTCTGCCGATCTCGATCAGGTCCGATCCCAGCCCCAGCACCATCTCCCGCCACGCCTCCTCTCATCTTCCATGGTCACATCTCCGCTGTCATATGACCACCGTGCCCGCGGCCAACACGAACGCCATCATGCAACGCGCCACCCCTACCGATGAACTGGCAAGCGGCGCGGAGAGGCGTCTCCCCTATCAACTAATATCGATGCAACTCCTTAACATACACGGCTTCAGCTACGCCAGTCAGTCGAGCCTCCAAGCTCGCATCGCCCGCGCCGTTCAGGACTGCGACGGCTCGGTCACCGATACCAGCGAACTGTCGCCCGCAATCACGGAGTTCCTGCTGCAGGCGCCGTTCGGGCGCGCGCTGGACCTGTACGTCGCACTCGTCGCTCTGGGCATCGAGCTGACGCGAGCCAGTCACCTGGCTCTGACGGCCTTTTGCACCTCGCTGGCTCACGCCAGGCCGGAAGACCTGCGAATGCAGATCTCCATTCGCATCGAGATCAGCTTTCTGGAGACGATGACGC
>WQYS01000360.1 GCA_009781125.1 Acidobacteriaceae bacterium
GCGGCGGCGTAACCCGGCTGGAGATTCAGCGGCAGGAGACCTGCCCCGCGTGCAAAGGCAAGTCGACGACGGGCGGAAGCAAGGAGTGTCCCGAGTGTCACGGCTCGGGCCAGGTCACGCAGATGGCCGGGACGATGAAGTTCAACCTCAAGTGTCCGCGCTGCGGCGGCTCCGGTAAGGCACAGAACGATTGCGCAAACTGTCACGGCGAAGGCGTCGTGACCAAGCGTGAACCTCTGGAGTTTCGCATCAAGCCAGGAACGCGCGACGGCCAGAGGATTCGTCTGGCTGGCAAGGGGAATGAGGGACTCAATGGAGGTCCGGCGGGCGATCTTTACCTGATCGTGATGGCGGGGACGCATCCGGTGTTTACGCGCTCCGGAGACGATATTCACGTCACCGTGCCTGTCGCCGTTGCCGAGGCCGCGCTGGGAGCGAAGATTGATGTCCCGACCATCGACGGGCGCACGCAGTTGAAGATTCCGCCGGGAACGCAATCCGGACAGAAGCTGCGGCTGCGCGAGAAGGGCGTGCCGAGTGCCTCGCGCGAAGGCACGCGCGGCGATGAGATCGTCGAGGTGAAGGTTGTCGTGCCCAAGGTACACGATGAGCGGTCAAAAGAAATTCTGCGGGAGTTGGCAAGACTGAACACCGAAGACCCGCGAGAGGAACTGTTCGCAAGGGTTTAATCGGCCCGGGAAAGTGAGTATGCATGGCTACGAAGCGGAAGAGCAAGGGCGCCTACATGATATCCGCGGTTGCCGAGATGTATCAGATCCATCCGCAGACGCTGCGTCTCTACGAACGCGAGGGTCTGCTGCGGCCATCACGCAGCGAGGGCAACACGCGGCTCTACACGGATGAGGACCTGGAGCGGCTGGAGTTCATCCTGAACCTGGCCCGCGATCTTGGCGTGAACATTGCCGGCATGGCCATCATCCTGCAGATGCGCGAGCGCATGGAGGAGATGAACCGGCAGATGCAGGGCTTTGTCGATTACGTACGCACGGAGATGCTGGCGCGCATGCAGCAGCCAGCAACATCGGCAGGACTGGTTCCCCTGCGGCGTCCGGTGGTGGTCTCGGGCACGGATGAGTTCAAGCGGTCCGAGCAGAAAAAGAATCAGCGAAAGACTACGATAAACTCGTAAATCGGGGGGCTGTTTAGGACAAGATGGTCGTGTGCCTTCGGGTTTTGTTCTGGATTGCGGCGGTCGGTTCGGCGACCTCGACAATTTACCTGCTGCTGGTTCTGGCGGCTGCGGCACGATTCACGCAGCGCAGGCGGCGCGAGGATCATGCAGGCGATTATCTGCCGCCGCTGAGCGTGCTCAAGCCGCTGCATGGAATCGACCCCAGCCTTGAGAAAAATCTCGAATCATTTTTCCAGCAGGACTACCGGGAGTTTCTGCCGGAGTTCGAGCTGCTGTTCTGCGCGCGTCACGAGACCGACAAAGGGCTCCAGCTTGCGCGCGCCATCGGAGCGCGTTATCCGCAGGTTCAGGCGCGCTATCTGACCTGTGGCGAGCCGGAGTATCCGAACCCGAAGGTGTACTCACTTGCTGTGATGGAGAAGGCGGCGAAGCACGACCTCATCGTGACCAGCGACGCCGATGTGAGGATCAGCCGCGATCTTCTGCGGCGGGCGGCGCAGTCCTTTCGCGACCCGAAGCTGATGCTGGTCTCGTGTCTCTATCTGGGCACGTCGGACACCTCCGGCCTTGTCCCCCAACTGGACGCTGTAGGCAAGAGCGTTGAGATGAGTTCAGGCGCACTGGTCTCCGCAATGCTCGAAGGCGGCGCTCGATTTGCGCTGGGACCGCTGATGATGCAGCGCCGCCAGGCCTTCGCGCGGGCGGGAGGCCTTGAGCTCATGGGACAGTATCCAGCCGACGACTACGTGATGGGCAAGCGTCTGGCGCATCAGGGAGAGCGCGTCACGCTGGCTGCGCAGACGATCCGGCTCATGGTGCCGCCGGATGGATTCCGAGACTCCTTTCGCAACCAGTTGCGCTGGATGCAGATGACGCGGCGATCGCGCCGTCTGGGGCATCTGGGCACCGGACTCACCTTCAGCGTGGTCTTCGGGATGATCGGCCTGGCGTGGGGAGTTCTGTCTGGCCAAGCCGGACTGGGGCTCCTGTGGCTCGGGGCGAACTGCCTGAACCGCTGGATTCAGGCTGGCGCCGTGCTGAAGGCGCTCGGCGAAACCCGATGGCTGCGGCAGACGGTGATCTATCCCCTGCGCGATCTGCTGGGATCGGTGATGTGGTTTGCGAGCTATCTGCCAACGAGGGTCCACTACCACGGCGGGCGATACCTGCTCACGTCGGAGGGCCGTTACAAACAAGTCTCCTGAGGAAACATATCAGCCGCAACAGCTTGTCGCTGATGCCCAACAGGAAGACGAAGCCGATCACGAAGCTATACGCCGCCGTCAGAGAGGTAATTACGGTCTGCACGTAGGGGCGGCGCTTGCTGGAGGCGAAGATTCCCGACGCGCTGGCCGTCATGAAGGTGTTCATCAGCAGCAGGCCGGCGATAAAGCAGATCATGCCCAGAAAACCGCGGCTGGTGCCGCCGAGGTTCGCCGCCAGCAGGAAGAACATAAGCTGCGTCGGCGTCTCCGCACCCAGTCCGTGCAGAATGCCGACCACGAAGACCGAGCTCTGGTCGTACTGAAAGGCAAAGGCATCGGGACGGGGAGCTTCGGGGTTGAAGACGCGCCGGACGCGCCACACCGCCTGACGCGCTCCGCCGACGAGCAGCGCAATACGGCTTTTGGGGACGAAGTGCGTATGGCCCGCCTTCCGGTGGCGCACGAAGGAGACAAGCACATAGATGGCCAGCACGATCAGCGTGGCTCCGGCGATCCTTTCGCCGATCTTGTCCATCCCCGGGGGCAGCCCCAGGTGCAGCAGAATCACCGCCGATCCCAGAACGGCTACGGTAAGCGCGTGGCCAAGCGCGTAGAGCAGGCCCAGGCGCATGCCTTCGCTCCAGTCGCGCTGCACGGAGGTGATATCGGTGATGGCCGCCAGGTGGTCGAAGTCGAAGCCGTGGCGCAGCCCCAGAAGGACGCAGGAGAACAGTGCAAGTGCGAGTGCCGTAGACATCAGTCTCTTCTAGGGTACGGGCTGCTTCGAGCAGGCACAAGTTCCACGTTTTAGAAATTTGTGTTACGAACAGCATCCCTCCTCGCATCTGACGATGAAACCGTCAGATGCGGGGAGTCCGGTTTTGTTGATTGTTAGCCGCGCACGGCACGTTGAATCTGTTCGTATTGCAGCATCGTGAAGCTGTCCGTCATTCCGGCGATGTAATCGGCTACGACTCGCGCCAGCCCTTCCTGCTCGATATCCTCGAAGTGGCCCGGCGGCAGCTCCTTTGGGTCGTTGATCC
>WQYS01000361.1 GCA_009781125.1 Acidobacteriaceae bacterium
AGCTGGCCATTCAGCCCGAGGTGCGCAAGAACGAGGTGCTCAGCTTCCTGCGCGGCAACGTCGCGGAGTCGCCGGAACTTGCTTACTCTGCCAAGGGAACGCCCTACGTTCCCGGAGCGCTCAAGGACCTCTCCATCTCGCGGACCAGCTTCAAATGGGGCATTCCCGTGCCCGGCAACGAGAAGCACGTCATCTACGTCTGGCTCGACGCGCTGGCCAACTACATGACCGCCATCGGCTACGGCTCCGACGATCCGAAGGAGCAGCAGAAGTTCGCGCAATACTGGCCCGCCGATCTCCACCTCGTAGGTAAGGAGATTATCCGCTTCCACTGCGTTTACTGGCCGGCGTTCCTACTCGCTGCCGGACTGCCCATGCCGAAAGAGATCCACGCTCACGGCTGGCTGCTCTTTGAAGAGTCGAAGATGAGCAAGTCTCGGGGCAACATTGTGCGCGCCGAAACTATTCTCGACGCCTTCGGCTCGCTGCTGCCAGCCGAGACCAGCCAGAAAGATAAAGACCTCTTCGGCGCTGATGTATTGCGCTACTTCCTGCTGCGCGAGATTCCCTTCGGCTCCGATGGCAGCTTCAGTTTCGATGCGCTGGTGCAGCGCTACAACAGCGATCTTGCCAACGGCTACGGCAATCTCGTCAGCCGGACACTGAAGCTGATCGAGACAAATTTTGATGGAGTGATTCCTGAAGCGAACCCAGGTCGCCTCGCTGGTAAAGATGCTGGTCCAGTAGCTATCAGCCAAATGTTGTTGCAATATGATTTCTCGACAGCAATCACTGGAATCTATGGCTTTATTGCGGTAGTCGATGGCATGTTCTCCCGTAAAACACCATGGAAACTCGCCAAAGAGACTGATGATGAAAGCAGACTCCAGCTTGCACACATTCTCTACGAGGCGGCCGACTCCATTCGCATGATTACCGCTCAACTGTATCCGATTATGCCCTACGCCACAGCGCAGGTATGGGCGCAGCTTGGACTCGGCGATATCGAAGAGGCCACGCGCAGGGGCGAGCTGCAAAACATGCAGTGGGGCGGTTTGAAGCCCGGCACAAAGCTAGGCGCACTTGCCCCGATCTTTCCCCGTGCAGATAAAGGACTCATCGAAAAAATGACTGAGATGGAAGCAGCCAACGTACCCGCATCAACAGCACAACCAGTCGAAGCCGTAGCGCCGGAGAGTCCCAAGCCAGTCGAGGCTGCTCCTGCGGCGGAACCCGCCAAGCCCGAATCTCCTCAGATCGTCATCGACGACTTCGCTAAAGTCGAACTTCGCGTTGCCAAAGTTCTTGTTGCCGAACGCATCCCCAAGGCCGACAAGCTGCTTCGGCTTGAAGTCGATCTAGGCTACGAGAAGCGGCAGATTCTCTCGGGCATTGCCGAGTGGTACGCGCCGGAGGAGTTAGTTGGCCGCCGCATCATCATCGTCGCCAACCTGGCGCCGCGCAAGATGCGCGGGCTGGAGTCGCACGGAATGCTGCTGGCCGCCTCTCACGGAGAAAACGGCAAGCCAATTCTCGCGACCTTCGCCGACAGCGACGAGATCGAACTCGGTTCGCGCTTGAAGTAGTTATTTTCAGCCGTCATTGCGCGGGTGCCCCATCCTGACCCTGAGCGTAGCGAAGGGGAAGGGTGGGAGAGTAAACGGTTCAACTCACTATTGTCCCGGATGAGAGACCTGGTCGATTGAGCATCTTACTTTCCCACCCTTCGGTCGCCGCGGCGACCTCAGGATGGGGCACCCGAACATTTGTGGTTTACGTTTGCAAGACTCCCGGATTGAACTTCGGCACGTCAGTATTCAGGGCACACGCCTCCAGAGCCGTCATCAACACCTGGCGTGTCTGCGCCGGATCGATGATGGCATCAACCCATAGACGAGCCGCTCCGTAGCGCGGATCGGTCTGCGCTTCGTAGGTTGTTTTGATCTCGTCGAGCATCGATTTCTTCGCGGCCTCGTCGAGCGCCTTGCCGTTGCGCTCCACCTGCTTCACGCGAAGTTCGACCAGCGTGTTGGCGGCGGACGCTCCGCTCATGACGGCGTAGCGAGCTGTCGGCCACGCGAACACAAATCTGGGATCGTAGGCCTTGCCGCACATGGCGTAGTGGCCCGCTCCGAAGCTGCCGCCGATGATGACCGTGATCTTCGGCACCACGCTGGTGGAGACCGCGCTGACCATCTTCGCTCCGGCGCGGATGATGCCGCTCCACTCGGCGTCCTTGCCTACCATGAAGCCGTTTACGTCGTGCAGGAAGATGAGCGGCACAAGACTCTGGTTGCAGTCCATGACGAAGCGCGCCGCCTTCTGCGCGCTCTCCGTGTAGATGACTCCGCCAAACTCGATGCGCCGGTTGCCGTCGGAGCGCTGCTGCGACTTCTGATTGGCCACAATGCCGACGGCCCGCCCGCCGATGCGCGCGTATCCGCACAGCAGCGTGCGGCCAAAGTCAGCCTTGTACTCGTCGAACTCCGAGCGGTCCACGATGCGCGCAATCACCTCGTGCATGTCGTAGACGCTCATCGCCGTCCGCGCCGGATCAGGATCGAGCAAGCCATACACGTCCTCCGCCGAGTACTTCGGCGCATCCCGCTTAACGTCAAACGGTATCCGCGAAAAGACCTCCGCGCAGCCCGGCTCACGAACCCGCAGGCCCATCTTCGCTACCAACGAGCGCAGCCGCGCGATGCAGCTCGGATCATCCGGCTCCTTGAAGTCCACAGTACCGGAGATGGCCGCGTGCATGGCTGCTCCGCCTAGCTCTTCGGCGCTAGTCTTCTGTCCGATGGCGGCCTGCACCAGCGCAGGCCCGGCCAGAAACAAGCCCGAACCTTCGGTCATCAGCACGGTGTCGGTCATGACCGGCAGATAGGCTCCGCCTGCGGCGCACAGCCCCATGATGGCCGTGATCTGCGGGATACCCAGCGAACTCATCACGGCGTTGTTGCGGAAGACGCGCCCGAAGTCGTCCTGATCGGGGAAGACATCCTCCTGCAAGGGCAGAAACACGCCTCCCGAATCCACCAGATACAGCGTCGGAATGCGGTTCTCCAGCGCGATGGTCTGCGCGCGGATCACCTTCTTGGCGGTCATAGGGAAAAACGCTCCGGCCTTCACCGTGGCATCATTAGCGATGATCATGCACAGGCGTCCGCTGACCCGGCCCAGCCCGGTCACGACGCTGGCAGCCGGAGCGCCGCCGAACTCGGCATACATCCCGTGCGCCGCCCATAGGCCAAGCTCCAGCCACTCGGAGTCCTCGTCCAGCAGCAGCGCCAGTCGCTCGCGCACCGTCAGCCGTCCCCGCGCCCGCTGCGCTTCAGCCGCCTTGGCTCCGCCGCCCTCGCGGATGGCGGACTCCTGCCCGCGCATCTCGCCCAGCAAC
>WQYS01000362.1 GCA_009781125.1 Acidobacteriaceae bacterium
CCTGCGGGAAGCCGTGGCACATAGGGGTATGCCTAAAAAGCATGTTCGCGTCTCAGACACAATCGGAACATCTTCGCAGAGTCGAATAGGTAAACATAGGACGCGATCTCGGATCTTTGACAACTGAATAAACCGGATCATTGTGTTAGGGCATTTTTACATTTACGGTAGAGTCGTGTTCCTCCCCTTGATGCCGTCATCCTGAACGAAGTGAAGGACCCCCGCATTTGTCTTCCTTGCCAATAGAGTCTTCAGGAAAGGCAACGCCGTTTAGGAATTATATTTTTCTTTGTGGATTCATTGTCATTCCAGGCGAAATGCGGGGGTCCTTCGCTACGCTCAGGATGACGATTTCAAAAGATGGATCGACTCTACAGCAAACATCAAAGTGCTTTAAAAGCAATGAACCTGCCGGAAAGCGTGAATATCTTTCCTGCGACGGTCCTGCATCGGGAAGTGAGTCCCGTGCCGGGCCGGGTTGCGCCGTGCGATACTTATACCTGACATGTACAAGCGAGTTCTCCTGAAGATTTCCGGCGAAGCTCTGGCTGCGGGCAACGGCTTCGGTATCGATGCTGGCTTTATCTGCAAGGTCGCCGAGGAGATAGGCGGAGCGCACACGCTCGGCTGCGAGGTTGGCGTGGTCGTCGGCGGAGGCAACTTCTTCCGCGGAGTCGCCGAGCAGGCCGCTCACATGGACCGCGTCGCCGCCGACAACATGGGAATGCTCGGCACCGTCATCAACGGCATCGCCCTGCAGGACGCTCTCGAAAATCGCAACATTCACTGCCGCGTGATGTCGGCCATCGAGATGCATCAGGTCACGGAGCCGTACATTCGCCGCCGGGCTATACGTCATTTAGAGAAGGGCCGCGTGGTGGTCTTCGCGGCGGGCACGGGCAGTCCGTTCTTCTCCACCGATACGGCCGCCGCGCTGCGCGCCATGGAGATCAAGGCCGACATCCTGCTGAAGGCGACTTCGGTGGATGGCATCTACACCGCCGACCCCAAGAAAGATAAGACGGCAACTCGATATGAGCAGATTACTTATGCAGATATCGTCCGTCTTAACCTGGGTGTCATGGACACGGCAGCCGTCTCGCTGTGCCGCGACAACAAGATGCCGATGATGGTCTTCAGCATGCGCGAGCCGGGCAACATCGTCCGTGTCGTTCGCGGAGAAAAGCTGGGCACGCTGGTTGCTTCCTGATTCCTGTTTCGTATGCCACAGATGATTGACGGTCATTTCAGCATCCAAATGCAGGAGAAAGGTGGCGCGTGGACACAGGATTGCTAGAGCCCGGGCCGGCGCTCTCCGATTGTAAGACTGTGGAGCGCGCGGCAAAGAAGCCGCCGCTGCCCGCGCTGACCGGCATACGGACCCTGCTGGCCATCAACATTGTTCTGTTTCACTTCACTCCACCGTACCTCGGCATCCTGCGCCCAATGGTGGAGAACGGCTTCGTCTTCGTCAACGTCTTCTTTCTGATCTCCGGCTTCGTGCTGACGTACAACTACGCCGACCGCGCCGATACTCTGCGAAAACGCGATTTCTGGCGCGCTCGTTTTGCCCGGCTGTATCCGGTTTATCTGCTGGTGCTGGTGCTCTCGTACTGGATGCTTCCGGTGGAGTGGAATGCGCGTCCGCACGCCGAGTTCTGGGAGGGGCTCTTCCTCAGCCCGTTGCTGCTTCAGGGGTGGAGCCCGTCGGTGGCGACCTTTTGGAACACCGTGGCCTGGACGCTCTCCTGCGAAGTATCGTTTTATGCGCTCTTTCCCTGGCTCATCCGGGTTCGCTGGCCACGGAAGGCGAGCCTGCTCGTGCTGCTGATGCTGGGGTTGTGGGTCATCAACATGTCTCCCGCGTTGCTGTACCTGCGGATGAATCCCGACCACATCATAGGCCCCATTACCCGCTACAGCTCGACGCCGTGGATTCGCTTTCTGAAGTTCACGCCCCTGCCGTATGCGGCTACCTTCCTTGCAGGCATGACGCTGGCGCGGCTACAGATGGTCACGCTCATCAGCGAACGCGCGCGCGCGCGCGTTGCCGTGATTGCCCTGGCAGGGCTGGCACTTTTCTTTGCCTACGGAGCGCCTCGCGCCCCGTACCTGCTCCTGCATGGAGGCCTGCTGCTGCCTCTGTTTGCCACGCTTATCTTTGGATTATGTGGAACCAATCGCATCGCCTCGGTCTTCGCGTGGAAGCCACTGCTGCTGATCGGCGAGAGCAGCTACTGCCTGTATCTGCTTCATTTCAATGTCTACATCATGATCCACAACATGCGCATCCCCGAGATGCTGCATGTCGAGCGCTGGGACCCCTGGATTTCCTACGCGATGCTGATCGGCCTTTCGCTGGCCGTGTACCGCTATGTCGAGAATCCCGTGCGCCGCTGGATACTGAAGCGACCGCGGTAACAGCACGGGCCGATATCGGACACCCAAGTTCATTGGCCAGAGCATCCTATAATAGAGTTATCCAGCCATGTGTCTCGCTATCCCAGGTAAGGTTGTTTCCATCGAAGAAGAACATGGAGTCCGCATGGGCTCCGTGCAGTTTGGCGGAGTTACGCAGTCCGTCTCGCTCGACTTTGTTCCCGAAACCGCCGTTGGCGACTATGTGATGGTGCATGTAGGCTTTGCCATCTCCCGCGTGGACGAGGAAGAGGCGCGCCTGACGTGGCAGACGCTTGAAGAGATGGGACTGCTCGCCCAGGAATTACCCCCCGGAGTTGAAGCCGAGTCTTCCGCCGGAAAGAAGGCTCCATGAAATACCTCGACGAATACCGCGATGGCCGCGTGGCCAGGCGTCTGCTGGAGATGATCCGCAGCGCGGTAACCCGTCCGTGGGTATTGATGGAGATATGCGGCGGCCAGACGCACACCATCATGCGCTATGGACTGGACGAACTGCTCCCTAAGCAGGTTGAGCTGGTTCATGGACCGGGCTGCCCGGTTTGCGTAGCTCCGGCAAGTCTTCTGGATCGCGCCATTGAACTGGCCGGACGCAGCGATATCACGCTGGTCACCTACGGCGACCTGATGAGGGTTCCCGGCACCAGGATGGACCTGTTCTCCGCCAAGGCGCGCGGCGCGGATGTTCGCATGGTGTACTCGCCGCTGGACGCGCTGCGCATCGCGCGAGCTAACCCCGAGCGCAAGGTCGTCTTTCTGGCGGTAGGCTTTGAGACCACCGCGCCCGCCAACGCCATGGCCGTCTGGCAGGCCAGCCGCGAGCGGCTGAATAATTTTTATCTGCTGGCATCGCATGTTCTTGTGCCTCCCGCGATTCGCGCCCTGGCGCGCGCGCCGGAGAACCGCGTGCAGGGATTCATCGCTCCCGGCCACGTCTGCACCGTGGTCGGCTGCAAGGACTACGAAGAGCTGGTCGCGGA
>WQYS01000363.1 GCA_009781125.1 Acidobacteriaceae bacterium
AAACTCGCAGCTTCCGCATGTGGTGCATTCGAAGACTGCTTCCTGGCTGAGGTACTTCGCCGGAGGATTATCAGGCGACGTGATGCGGCCCTCGGTAAGCAGCGCGGTCTCTGACGCCGGGCCGAACTCCTGGAGATATTCGCGCAGGCCGAGGATGATCTCCTTCGGATTAAGAACTTTGCCAGAGTTTACGGCAGGACAGTGCTCGGTGCAGCGTCCGCACTCGACGCAACTGTAAGTCTGAAGCGAGATGAGCTGCGTGATGTCCTTGCCTGCGACGAGTCCGAAGTCCTCGTCCCTGGTCAGTGGAGGAATCTTCGAGAAGCCGTCGCGCTTAAGGAAGACCGTGAGCGGGCTCAGCACCAGATGCAGATGCTTGGTGTGCGGGATGACCGGAAGAAAGATCAGCAGAGCTAGAGTGTGAGTCCACCAAAGAACTCTGACCGCAGCTCCGCTCGGGCTGACAAAGAATGCCCCCAGATAGGTCGCCATCAGCAGAAAGATCAGCAGAGCGACCAAGCCAGACCCCCAGGAGAGGTCTCTTCCCAGCCAGACAGGGCGCAGAAAGAAGCGCCGTATGAAGAGGCCAGCTATAGAAATTGCCACCAGCAGCGCCCACGCGCCCGCGAAGCCGAAGTAGAACCTCCCGACGAAACTCGACGGCGGCAGGAAGGCGAATCCCAGGCCGCTGGCAAGGTGATTGAGCGTAACCAGCGCAAAGACCAGAAAACCCCAGAAGACAAAGGCATGAGCCAGTCCGGCGAGAGGCCGCTGGGCGATGACCTTCCCTTGACACAGAACCTCCCAGAGAAAGCCACCGATTCTGCGGCCTACCGGACGCAGAGAAAAATCAGCATCCTTCTTCGAGCGCAGGATCGTCGCGAGGATTGGTCTGAAACGATGAAGGAACATGCCAAGCGAGATAAGAGCCATGAGTACAAGCAGCGCGCGCTCGTACCAGGAGAAGTACATCGGTTCGGCGAATATGCCTAGATGGAAGAGGGCCTGTTGTTCGAACATTAGTAGCTGAAGAACTCGTTCGTGCCGCGACGCAGCCGAATCCCCGCGATGCCGAAGACCACGGCGGCGGCGAAGGTTAGCGCGTCCCAGTAAACCATCGGGTGAGCAAAGCCGGGAGAGAGCGTCCAGTCCTGGCCTGACCAGACGGTGACTAGCGTAGCCACGATCAGCAACATCACAGAAAGCACCACGCAGGTTTGGCCAAGACGGCGGCGTTTATCCAGATGTTCCACCTGGTCCGGGGTCAGGTTGCGTTCTTCGATGGGAAGCAGAGTGTTGGCCATAGGTCTTGCGCATCTCCTCGAATGCGTTGTGGAGCCGCGGCTCCATACGCCACAATTAGATGCTCGCAAAGAACCTATCGGCACAGGCCAACAGGTTTACAGAAAAGCCACTGACTGAATTCCGGTAACCTCAAAGCGCTTGCGGCAGCGAACATTCTTGCAGCCGACCAGGTCTTCGCGGCGCACCATATAGCTTTGCGCCTTGGCGAAACGGGCGCGGTCGCGCTCGTCGGCTCCGCGCGGCAGGGTGGCCTTTTTACGCCGCACCAGCCAGTTCAGCTCGTACTCGCCCGGCTGTCCGCAGTGGGGACAGACCATGGTGTGTGTTCGGTGCTCGGCCCGCTCGTCGAAAAAATCCCGTTCTTCCATCCCACACCCCGCTTCACGCTGGCCAGAACCCTCGAAGACCATGCGAAGATGAGTATTGCACAACCGAGGCCAACTTCGCAGCCTCTTGCGTGCCATGGAGAAAGGTGAGCCCATGAACAAGCCCAGCAAAAAAGCCTTCTCAAAGGTCAAGGCCGTCAAGGACAACGCGCGTACCCGAGTCGGAATGCCTCCGCCGGAGCGCGTGCTGCCCGACCCGAAACAGAAGCGGGAGGCCAGAGAGAAGCACAAGTCGACGCTGGCCGATCTGCTGCAAAGATCGGGCGAAGATGCATGAGAGCTGAGCGGTCTGGAGTTACGCCTCCGGGTAGAGCAGCTCGGTAAAGCGCGGATCGTCGGCCATGTCCTGAAAGTCGGAGTCGGAGCGGGCCTGTATGCGGTTGCGTGGATTGCGGCGGATCGCCTCCGACAGGTTGATGAGGCAGCCCGAGACGTCGCCGGTCATACTGGCCAGCGTGGCCAGTCCGTAGTAGGCGTAGTCGGCGTCGCCGTCCTGCTTCAGGATGGAGGAGAACTGCTCGCGGGCGTCTTCGTAGTTGCCTTCGTTGAGCAGGGAGACGGCGTAATCATAGCGCTCCTCGTTGCTTTGGAAGGCAGCCTGGATGCGCGCCGTCTGCGTCTCGCAGGCGTGGATATACATGCGGGCGCGCTCGGCGAAGTCTCCGGCACCGTTGCCGAGAATCTTCTCAAACGAAAGCCTTGCCTTCTCGAACTTGCCCTCCTGCATCAGGCGCACAGCGGCTTCGTAGCTGGAGAGCGCATGACTGCGCCCGTCGGTCTTCTTCGCCGTGCCTTCCAGCGTGCGGGGAGAGTTTTTTGCGGAGTGTGCTGGTGCTGTTGCAGTTTTCGCTTGTGCCATGATTCCGGTTTTTCGCCCGAGGCGCTCCTCTAACGACGTTCGTTGAATTGACGCTTTCTTGTGAAGCCTGAATTATTCTGCTGGTTTCGGTTGTATCGTGAGAATACCGCTACGTCAACCCCTGCGCTAGCGGCTGCACTCTCGCGGGCTTTTTCACGGCTCGTTTTATTGGCTTACGTCCCTTTGTTTTTATAGATTGCCGGGTTCAGATCGGGGTCGTTATACATCTTCATCTGACGATACAGTTTATAACGGCGGGTTCCGCCGAGAACTTCAGCCCATAGATTGTCGAGACACCCGGCCAGGTCCTGGCGCTGCTCCAGAAGGATCGCCAGCCGCTCCCGATTGCGGCTGCGGTGGGCTTCGGTGGCCGAGGCGCGGTTGATCTCCTCGCCGGTGTGGAAGATCTTCAGCGCCAGAATGGAGAGCCGGTCGATGATGAGACCCGGCGTCTCGGAGTGCAGCGGAGCCTCCGGCTGCATCGCGAGGCCGGAGATCAGCAGCGTGTCCAGCCGCTCGACCAGATCGTTGCGCTGCTGGTTGAGGCGGTCGATCTTGCGCTTGACGGCGGCAATCTGCGCGTCGTCGGCCCCCGGATCGCGCGCCTTGTCCTCTTCGTGCCAGAGATCGAAGTTGGCACGGTGCTGAGCCGTAGCCAAAGCCAGCAGGTTATCGGCGAACAGGCTGGCCTCGTTGGAGATGATGGACTGCTCCGGCGGCAGATGCCAGGCCCGCGTCGTCTCATCGTGCATTCGGGTGATATCCAGTGCGTCGAGCATAGGTGGTTCTACGATGAATGTATCACTGGATGGAGATGGCGGAAGAGTTTCTTCGTTCGGAGAT
>WQYS01000364.1 GCA_009781125.1 Acidobacteriaceae bacterium
GACAATTCAGGAGGGCATACCAATCCGGGTATCTCTCTCGACAGTCATGAAGATATAGCAGGTACACGAACCATACCTGGACTGACTCCTACACCACCACGGTCTCCCTGTACTCTCCAAACACCTCGCGCAGGGTGTCGGCGATCTCGCCTACGGTGGCCGAGGCCTCGACGGCGCTGATGATGCGTGGCATCAGGTTTTCGCCACTGTGCGCAGCGTCGGCCACCGCGCGTAGCGCTACCTGATGATGCGTAGCATTACGGCGAGTCCGCATGGCGCGCAGGCGCTCTACCTGCCGCTGCTCCAGAGCCTCGTCGATGCGCTGAATCGGCACCTCGGCCTCCTTCTCGCTGGCGAACATGTTCACGCCGACGACTACGGCGCTCTTGTCGTCAACGGCCTTCTGGTAGGCGTAGGCCGCGTTCTGAATCTCGCGCTGCACGTAGCCCTTTTCGATGGCGCGCAGCATTCCGTACTTGCCGCTTCCGTTGGCTGAGGCGCGGTCAAAGCCCGCTACCGTCGCCATGTACTCTCCGGCACGCAGCTCGATCTCGTTGGTCAGCGCCTCCACGTAGTAGGAGCCGGCCAGAGGATCGACCGTCTGGGTCACGCCGCTCTCGTGCGCGATGATCTGCTGCGTGCGCAAAGCGGTGCGGGCCGCCTGCTCGGTCGGCAGAGCCAGAGCTTCGTCAAATCCATTCGTGTGCAGACTCTGCGTTCCGCCGAGCACGGCTGCCAGCGCTTGCAGAGTCGTGCGGGCGATGTTGTTCTCCGGCTGCTGAGCCGTCAGCGTCGATCCTGCCGTCTGCGTATGGAAGCGCAGCATCCAACTGCGCGGATTCTTCGCTCCAAAATGATCCTTCATGATACGCGCCCACATTCTGCGCGCGGCGCGGAACTTGGCCACCTCTTCGAGCAGGTTGCTGTGCGCGTTGAAGAAGAAGCTCAGCCTTCCGGCGATGGCATCGACATCGAGACCCGCGTCAACCGCAGCCTGCACGTACGTCATGCCGTTAGCCAGCGTGAAGGCGACCTCTTGCACCGCCGTCGATCCGGCCTCGCGCATGTGGTAGCCGGAGATTGAGATCGTGTTCCAGCCGGGAACCTCGCGCGCGGCCCAGGCGAAGATGTCGGTCACCAGCCGCATGGCGTGCTGCACCGGGTAGATGTAAGTCCCGCGAGCGATGTATTCCTTCAGGATGTCGTTCTGCACCGTACCCGTGAGCTTCGCCACCTCTGCGCCCTGCCGCTTGGCCACCGCGACATACAGCGCCAGCAGGATGGAGGCGGTCGAGTTGATGGTCATCGAGGTGGAGATTTGATCGAGCTTAATTCCATCGAACAAGCGCTCCATGTCTTCGATGGAGTCGATGGCCACGCCGACCTTGCCCACCTCGCCCAGCGCCATCGGCGAGTCGGAGTCGTAGCCGATCTGCGTGGGCAGATCGAAGGCCACCGACAGCCCCTTGGTTCCCTGCTGCAGCAGAAACTTGTAGCGGCGGTTGGATTCCTCGGCATCGCCCATGCCCGCGTACTGGCGCATGGTCCACAGGCGTCCGCGGTACATGGTGGGCTGAATGCCGCGTGTAAATGGATAGATCCCAGGCTCGCCCAACTGCGCGGCGGCGTCGAAACCTTCCAGGTTCTCGGCGTTGTAGGTCAGTTGAACGGGAATTCCGCTGCTTGTGCTTGGAGTGTTTTCTTGCGTCTTTGGCATTACATTAAAGTCTAAAATATCTTGTGCCGTCATCCTGAGCGAAGCGAAGGACCCCCGCATTTTTCTTCCGCGCTAATAGAACTTCCAGGAAAGTCGAGCCGATTTAGAAGCTAACGTTTTCCAACAAGATTTGTCGCCACTTCAGGCGAAATACGGGGGTTCTTCGCTTCGTTCAGAATGACGGCTTCCCCCAAAAAATAATTCCACTTCCGAACAGAATCAGGACTTTCGGCTCTTTCGGCGGGCACGCAGGAAGCTGGTGACGCAGAAGTAGCCAAACAACGCCGCCATCCCTGCGGCCAGCAGAAAGTGCATGTGATCATCGCGGTTGTCCGCTGTCTGGTGCAGGGAGCCGCGCAGCATCCAGGCGGCGCGTCCGGCCGAGAACGCGAAGAGGCCGAAGAAGGCCCCCGTAACCTCCAGCAGGAGCACGCCCGAGAGCCTCTTTACCTGCTTCCAGAGGTTTCCTCCCAGCCGCATGCTGTTGGTGGCCAGCCCCTGGCTGACCTCGACCGTCTGCCGGACCGCGCGCGCGGCGGTCCGGACCGCTGCATCCTTCGCGGGCTGTTGTGGTGTTGCTGATCGTGCCGGAGCCGATGGGTTCGGCGCAGCCGCCGCGTCGACGGCGTTGATAACGGTCTTTGCCGCCGCGCGTGCTCCGTATCCCAACGCTCGTCCAAAGCGTGCCGAATCCATTAACTGTAGTTTAGCTGCTTGCCATCGGGCGCGAAAGTCTCCGCATCCTAATCCGGAAGGAGTCCTAAGGCATGAAAAAGATTCTGTGGATGCTCGGCGGATTCGGCCTTGCTACAGCGTACTTTTATCTGCGAGCCGACAAACAACCCAGGCCTCCAGGAACCGTTACGCAGCTTGCCCGGCGTCTTCGATCCGCATGGGCCGACCATCACACCGTGGCATGAATCTGCACCATGAGAACCGGAATAAACCGGGCAAATCACGGCTATTTGACCATCATTGCAGCACATCTGCAAAGCGCGTATGCTGATCTGAAGTGGGGTTCTGAGGCGTGGTTTTGGATATGGGTTTTCATGCCAGGGATCGAGCCCGGAGGCGGCATTGAACCAGAAGGTCAAACATCTGCTCCAGAAGCTGGGCGAAGCGATTCATGAGTCCGTGGCCGAGTCGGAAGACATCGCCGGAGTCGTGAAGAATATCCGCGAGCAGGGCTTCGACGTGATGCTGATGCTGGAGGCCACCATCGGACTCAACGAAGTCACCGCCGAAGAAGCGCCCGTCGAAGGCCCCTTCACCGAAAGCGATCTCAGCTTTCTCAGTTCGTTGCGGATAAGCATCGAGGAGCCATCGAATTCTTCGGAGCCGCACGGCTCGTCAACCGACAACTCCTCCGCCCGGTAGCGATTTTTCTGGATATCACCGCCCGTCCTGTGTCAAAATAGATCGTGATCTGCATCACGCTATTAACTTTCTAACCAATACAATACAAATGTGTTCTGCGCATGATAGACTCGCGTCTCCTGGGGACTGTGATTTTTTGCGCATCGGACATCAGGTAAAAACGCAGCTTTAAGCGAACTTCTGAGGTAGCTGAAACCATGAGAGATACGCTGGGAATTCTGCTGGCCGGCGGCGCCGGTGAAAGGTTGTTTCCTCTTACGCGCGACCGCGCCAAGCCGGCCGTGCCGTTTGCCGGACA
>WQYS01000365.1 GCA_009781125.1 Acidobacteriaceae bacterium
CATGATGCAGGTCGAGGTTCCCACGACGTTGACGACATCGCCCTCGCGGCAGCCGGCTCCGATGGCGTCCCAGTGAGCGTCCAGGGCTCCCACGGGGATCGGAATGCCGGGACGCAATCCCAGCGCGCGCGCCCATTCCTCGCAAAGATGGCCGGCTAGATGATCGGAGGTCAGAACCTCTCCCTCCATCTTTTCGTGGACTCCATCAAGAAGCGGATCCAGTTCGCTGAGAAAGCTCTGACTCGGATAGCCTCCCCAGCGCGGGTTCCACAGCCACTTATGGCCCATGGCGCACGCGGAACGCTTTGCCAGCGCAGGCGACCGCACGCCGCAAAGCGTAGCCGCCACCATGTCGCAGTGTTCGAAGGCCGAAGCAAAACGGTCGCGCTTCTCCGGATTGTGACGAAGCCAATGAAGAAGTTTGGCCCATCCCCACTCGTGGGAGTAGACGCCCCCGCACCAGGCAATGGCCTCCAGATTGCGCGCGTGCGCCAGGGCCGTGATCTGCTGCGCCTCGCCGAGCGCGCGGTGGTCGCACCAGAGATAGTAATCGTCGAGCGGCTGCATCCGGGTGTCAACCGGAACCACGCTGGAGCCGGTAGTGTCGAGCGCGATGGCTTCGATGCTGCCGCCGTCCACTCCGGTTTTGGCTAGAACGGCAGCCATAGCTTGAACAAGCGCCGTCATCTGGTCGGCATGAGATTGCGTCGCAAAATCGGGGTCCTCTCTCCTGCGGTTAAGGGGATACGAGGCCGAGGCCGTGCCCAGCGAACCTCTTTCGCTGTCCATCAGCGTCACCCTGACGCTGAGAGTTCCGAAGTCTACACCAGCTACTATGCGCATCATTGAATCGTCCTTGGAAAAGCAGAGCTTTTGATAACGTTTTCTCAATCAGAGTAACGCAGGTATTTACGTTTCCACGACCACAGCCACAGAGCGCGGAGGAATCTCCAGCGCTCCTTCGAGCGGACGAGACTCCTGTTGCTCCGGCGTTGCAAACACCAGCCTGCCGGGATCCGGAAGTTTCACGCTCGCCGAGATGGCCTTGTCGAGCTCGTGATTGATGACAACCACGGCGCGCTTTCCCGCGCTGGTAACAAAGACTGTATAGCGATACCTTCCATCGGCTGCTACATCGGCTCCCAGAGTATCGCGGAACTCAGCATCCCACAGCCACTGCTTGTATCTCGTGCGCAGCGCATCGATCTTCTTCCCGTAGGCCAGAGTCTCGGGAAACGACGTCAAGTGGCCCTTGAAGTAGTACGGCTCATAACTGATGATGTAGCGATAGGCCAGAAGCAGGTTAAGCATCTCCCGGTCGTCGAACCCCGTGACGGCTACCAGAATGGGAGCCTGCGGATCGATATAACGGCTGGCCGGACGCGATCCCAGATTGATGCGTGTGTAGGCGAGAGGATAATACTGCGTCATCCAATCCTGCGGGGCTTCCCCGGCAAAGAGAAAGTCGCTGTTCACCTTGTCCGACGCCTCATGGAACTGCCGCGCCAGCGGCATGTCGCCGCCATAGATGTATCCCGGAGGCGTGTATCCATGATCGGGACTGAAGGAGTAGTTGGCCGGGTAATGGTGCTGCACCTCATCGAAGAGCCATCCGTCCGCGCCCAGATCGACGGTCTTTTTAAACTCTTTCGTAGCGGCATCGCGGAACGCCGCGCATTGCGTGTCCATGATGGCGCGGCGGTGGTTGTTGATCACCGCCAGCTGTGTCGGTGTGGTGTAGCTGTAGCCGTCCATCTGGTATGGAATTCCGAAGGGATCGGTGGCCGCATACCTGGACAACTCCTTCTTGTAATACTCCGTATGCAGGGCGGCCCAGGTCGGTTTGCCAAAAAGGATCATCTTCACGCCCCGGGAGTTAGCGTACTGAATGGCGTCATGTAACTCCTGCCACGTGCCCAGTCCCGGATCCGTATTGAGCGACGGGTCCTCGCCATCCTGGCCGCCCTGGGCCCATCCGACGAGCTGAATCGCCGTTACTCCATTGTCGGTGCATTCATCGATATACCTCGGAAGATCGCGATAGGGGATTCTGTAGTCCTGCTCCGCGCCGTTGATCTGCAACTGCTGCCAGGAGTGAACTTCCTTTACCCAGGGAGCGATATGGGGCTTCACATACCAGGTGGACCGCCATCTCTTGTATTGGTCAACTCCCGCGTGCCAGTCGCCGTCGTAGGCCCGCAGAACGACCGGCGCAAACTTCTTCGTCGATTGCGGAGCCGCAAAGACAAAGTGGCAGGCGCGAAACACAAGGTGCACCTCGCGGCCCGCCATCTGCTCGCGCTGCGGAACCAGAGAGTCGATAGAGTCAACCAGACCCGGACGCTGTTCAAAGGTCCATTCCAGCAGGTAGGGCAGCGTGGGATCGTGCATTCCCAGGTACAGACCTTGCCTGGCCGCCTGGATGAGGCAAAACAGGCTCGAACTCGTCTCGATCGTCTGCGTGGGGAAATCAACTCCCCAGTAGCCTTTGTTGTTGGCAAAGGATGGCGATATCTGAGAACCCGGCAGAGCGCTATACGAATGGGACTGCGCCTCTACATATTCGCCCGCCGTCGGCGGGTTCAGTTCGCCAAACCATGGATAATCGACGGTTTCTATCGTTAGCGGAGAGCGGTTCTGCAGGGTGGAGTTGAAGGTGAGAGCGCCGTCCTTCAGCGTCACCGTAGCCTTGAAGGTCAGCGGCACCACGCCGCCATGCTCGCTGACAGGATCACGCCATTCCAGCTCGATCTGGTTGTCGGAGACCTTCTCCACTCTGGCCGCGCTCTGCTCCTGCCCCAGCACAAAGTTCGCACGTCGATCCGGCAGCGGCGCCAGCATGCGGAAGGACACTCCCAACTCAGGACGCCGCCCGATCTTCCACCCGGTGGACCTGCGCTCCAGCCGTGTCAGCGCTCCAGATCCCTTATCGAAGGCGACCAGAAGCTCGCTATCCTGCAACATGATTTCTTCGCCGGTTGCAGTCGTTGCTTTGATGATCTTGTCGGCCTGCGCCCGGGCCTCTTTGCTCTCCGCAACCGTTCCGAAAACGGCCAGACCCGCCAGTTTGCCGAAGGTTCTCCTGTCCATGATCCCTGTTCCATATGAACCACAGCCCCAAGGCAAACGAATACCTTCAAGGCCGTGTTTCTGCATGCAAATTCACTGATGTTGAAAGCCTACCATCTTTAGGAAAACGGTTTTTATCCGGACAGGGAACGCCAGGCCATAGCCATTCCCGACGCCGTCGCTGATAATGGAATTGCGAGTTTTATGGACCGGCTTTTCGTGCTGCACGAACGGCGCGGACCGCAACTTTGTCTTCGAGACGATGTCTTTACAAACCATGAAGAGAGGATCACTACTATGAAGAAGAAACTCCTA
>WQYS01000366.1 GCA_009781125.1 Acidobacteriaceae bacterium
CCGAAGGGATTCTTCCCGCAGCAGGACACGGGCCGCATCGGCGGACAGATTCGCGGTCAGCAGGACATCTCCTTCGCCGCGATGAGGGATAAGGTGAATGAGTTTGCCTCTATCGTGTCGAAGGACCCCGGCGTCCAGAATGTAATGTCATTTGTTGGCGGCGGTGGACCCGGCGGCGGCAGCAGCAATGTGGGCAACATGTTCATCTCGCTGAAGGACGATGCGCTGCGGCGTAAGACGGGAGATACAGCCGATGTCATCATTAATCGCCTGCGTCCGAAGACCGCCGGGATACCAGGCGCGAAGCTGACGCTCAGGTCCTTTCAGGAGCTGAACGTAGGCGGCAGAGGCTCGGCGGCGCAATACCAGTACACGCTGACCAGCGAGAGCCTGGCCGACCTCAACGAGTGGTCTCTGAAGCTGATGGATGCAATGCAGAAGCTGCCCGAGATCAAGGACCTGGATATCGATCAGCAGAATCAGGGCCTGCGGGCGCAGTTGGTAATCGACCGCGATACGGCGAGCCGTCTGGGAGTCACGCCGCTGGCCATCGATTCCACACTGTCGGACGCCTTCGGGCAGAGGCAGGTCTCGACGACCTACATGCCTCTGAATCAGTATCACGTCGTCATGGAGGTAGCGCCCGAGTACCTGCGCGATCCGGATTCGCTGAAGAATATCTATATAAAGAGCACGACCGGAGCCATGGTGCCGCTGTCGGCGATCTCACACTATGAGAAGCAGCGGATTCCGCTGGTCGTCAACCATCAGTCGCAGATGCCCGCCGCGACTCTGAGCTTCAATCTGGCGCCGGGCGTTTCGCTCAGCCAGGCTACCGATGCCATCGAGGCGGCCAGACAAGACATCGGTATGCCGTCAACGGTTCGAGGCGGTTTTGCAGGCACGGCGCAGGCTTTTCAACAATCCATGTCGAGCATGATCTGGCTGGTCGCGCTGGCGCTGTTCGCGGTCTACATCGTGCTGGGGATGCTGTATGAGAGCTTCATCCATCCGCTCACCATTCTTTCCACGCTGCCTTCGGCGGGCGTGGGAGCCATCGTAGCTCTGCTGATCTTCAAGATCGATCTCAGCGTGATTGCCATGATCGGCATCATTCTGCTGATCGGCATCGTGAAGAAGAACGCCATCATGATGATCGACTTCGCCATCTCCGCCGAGCGCCAGCAGGGCAAGAGCGCCGAGGAGGCGATCTATCAGGCCTGCATGCTGCGTTTCCGTCCCATCATGATGACCACCATGGCGGCTCTGCTGGGCGGTGTCCCGCTGGCCTTCGGAACCGGAACCGGAAGCGAACTGCGGCGTCCGCTGGGAATTGCCATCGTCGGCGGTCTGATCGTCTCGCAGTGCCTGACACTGTTCACCACTCCGGTGGTGTATCTGTTCTTCGACTGGCTGCCAGGCGGGGTGCGCCGTCTGTTTGCGGGGCTGCTCAGAGTGTCTAAAGAGGAGTTTGGCGAGTTGTCTCCAGCAGAGTCGAAGGACTAATGTCCTGTTTCTACCTCCCCCTTGTCATTCCTCCGTTTCGCTGCGGAATGACAAGGGGATTATTATTGCTTTCGATTTCAATAAATATATACTAGCGCTGTCCACAACTCTTTGGGATATTTCAAGCCTCGGTAAGGTGCGTGCATGGAACGGCGTGATTTTGTGAAGTCGGCGGTTGCTTTGGGAGGCATGATGGCTTGGGATCGGGGCGCTCTTTCGGCTCAGAGTATAGCTCCCAGTCCGGATAAGGCTGTCACGCGCGTGCTGGTGATGTTCAAGTGCCATCTGGATGTTGGCTTCACCAATACGCAGGCGGTTGTGCTTCAGCGCTACTTTAAGGAGTACTTCCCGCAGGCAATCGATATTGCCGCCAGAAGGCGCGAGCAGGGCCAGCATCGCTACGTCTGGACCACAGGATCGTGGCTGCTCTATGAATATCTGGAGCAGGCGTCGGCCAGTGAGCGCAAGGCCATGGAACAGGCCATTGCCAGTGGCGATATTACATGGCATGCGCTGCCGTTTACCTGGCAGACCGAGATGCTGGACCGCTCCATGATCTCGGGCAGCTTGGCGTTGTCGTCGAGCCTTGACCGGCGCTTTGGCCGCACGACCACTGGAGCCAAGATGACCGACGTCCCTGGTCACACGCGCGGGCTGATCGGCCCGCTGGCCGATGGGGGAGTGAAGTTTCTCAACATCGGAGTCAATCCGGGCAGCCGTACTGCTGAGCTACCTCCTTTCTTCCGCTGGGTGGATTCGCGTGGCAAAGAGCTGATCGTGATGTATCACTCCGAATATGGCAGTGTTGCGGTTGTGCCGGACTCGGACCTCGCCATTGCGATTGTCGTGCGACTCGATAACACTGGACCTCACACCGAGGCGGAGATCGAGAAGACCTACGCCGATCTGGCGCAGCGGTTCACGAACGCCGAGATCAAGGCCGCCTCTCTGACCGATATTGCTAACGCGGTCGAACCGTACCGCAAGCGGCTGCCGGTTATCGTGGAGGAGATTGGAGACACGTGGATCTATGGCGTCGCCAGCGATCCTATGAAGATTGCACGATACCGCGAGCTGGCGCGGCTGCGGCAATCGTGGATCAAGGCGGGAAGGTTCCAGCTTGGCGATGGAACCGACGTAGCTCTGCTTCGCCATCTTCTGCTCGCGCCCGAGCACACATGGGGAACCGACACGGATAAGTGGCTTGATTATGACCACTACACTCCTCAGTCGCTCGTTCCGATGCTTACGACGAAGAACTATCAGGTGGTTCAGCATAGCTGGGAAGAGAAGCGTCAGGACATCTCCGATGGGATTGCGGCGCTTCCGGTGACACTACAGACGGAGGCTCAGGCTGCGGTCAGCAATCTCACTGCTAAAGAGCCTCAGTTGGGACACAAGGCGATTCTCAGCACCGGGAAGGTTGTCGAGACGGAGAGGTTTATTCTCCGGCTCGATGAGAGCACAGGGGCGATTGCCCGTTTGTTCAACAAGGCCACCGGACGCGAATGGGCTTCAGCAGATCATCTCCTGGGATTGTTTACCTATCAAACTCTCTCGCAGAAGGATTACGCGCGTTTCATGTCACGCTACGTCACCGTCAAAGAGGAGTGGGCGATAAGGGCCTTCGGAAAACACAACATGGAGCGTTACGGCGCAGTGAGCCGCGAGTGGCAGCCGTCTCTGGTTGAGGTCAAAGAAGAAGAGAATTCAGACAATCACAGGCTGGTCGTCCTGTTGCAGATTCGCGATGCCAGGATGCAGAAATCAGGTGTAACCGCGTTTCCAGAGAAGATGTATATGGAGCTGATCCTGCCGAAAAAGGAGCCTGTCATTCAACTGAACTATTCCTGGTTTCAAAAACCAGCGACG
>WQYS01000367.1 GCA_009781125.1 Acidobacteriaceae bacterium
AGCGGCAGCGCGGATATAACCAGGCGCAACTGCTGGCCGATGCCGCTATGGCGGAGCTGCGCAAGACATCTCCGGCGTGGAAGCTGATCGCGGAGTATCGAGCGCTACGCAGAGTAAAGAACACCGAGAGCCAGTTTGGATTGACTCCGCGCGCACGGCGGCGGAATCTGCAAGGTGCTTTCGCGGTCGTTGAGGCTGAAGCGATTCGGGGATGCGAGATTTTGCTGATCGACGACATCTATACCACCGGAGCAACGGCGCGTGAGTGCGCGCGCGTGCTGCGCCGGGCCGGAGCTGGCAAGGTCTGGGTGGCCACCGTATCGCGTGCGCAGCATCCGACAGTTGCCCTGTGGAGTCATCAAAACAATGTAGCCGCGGAGCATTTTTTTGAAGCCAGTTCGATGCGAGCGGAATTCTCAATGGAGGACCAGAACTGATGCACTCAGGCGCGATGCACAAACAACAGGCGGCAGCAGGCAAGCGTCATGCGGGTTCGGGCCGCGCGATCGCTCACGAAGAACCCGTGCCCGTGAGTACTACCGTGTATCACTCGATCCTGCAGACTCCGGTGCTGGTGCTGAATGCCTCCTACGAGCCCATTAACATCTGCGGCGCGCGGCGGGCGCTCATCCTTGTGCTGAAGGGCGTCGCACGCACCGAGGAGTCGCTGGCCGAAGAGCTGCACGCGGCGCGCATGCGCATGATGATGCCCAGCGTCATCCGCCTGCTGGAGTACAGAAGGATTCCGCACCAGACGCGCGCCCTGAGCCGCAAGAATATTCTGCTGCGCGACCGCAACACCTGCCAGTACTGCAACGCCAGCCTGAACGCTGCTGATCTTACGCTGGATCACGTGGTTCCGCGATCGCGCGGAGGGCAATCGACCTGGGAGAATCTGGTGGCCTGCTGTCATAGCTGCAATCGCAAGAAGGGCAACCAACTGCTCCACGAGATGAACGACATGCGGCTGATCCGCGAGCCCCGGCCGTTTTCGCTGCACACCTCGCGGCACATCATGCGCATGATCGGCAGCGGAGACGCCGCCTGGCGAAAGTATCTCTACTTCGAGACCAGCGAACCGGCTTCGGATATCACTCTCCAGTAGCAGGGATGATTCAGAGCATAAGAAAGCCCGCTCTCCAGGCGGGCCTTCTGGTTACGGGAATCTTAGAAACCGGACTGCGGCTTGCAGAACTGGTCAGGACTTCTTGCCCGACTGTCCGCTCTGTCCCGTATGGCTCTGACCGGGAGCGGTGTATCCGGAACCCGGCTTAGATCCCGACTGGGATTGCTGTCCGCTTTGGCCGGGTTTGTTCGTCCCGCTGCCTGGAGACGAGCTGCCCGGCGATGACCCACCGTGTGATGGTCCGCTTGATGGTTGGTTCGGCTGATTCATTGGCATAACGCAGATCTCCTACCCGGCCGGCATGGCTGCTCGTTCCTTTCGCTGTGCCGGCTCGTGAGTTTTAAGAAGGGCCGGGCGTTAGGGCAGGTTGCCCTTTGCCGCTGGTCACGGCCACCTGCAAGCCGCTGGCTCTTCATGGAAGTTATAGAAACGAAATGACTGTAATATTTTCGTTTCAATTTGCTCCGCAGGCAGCCATCGTGCGCAGATAACCCTCGCCGCACGGTAAGTTAAAAGATATCGATACTAATCGTGCAGGATTTCAAACCATTCAAACCAGGTCTTCGCTTATGACAACCAATCAGTATCCCGTCATCATTCAGGGTGGCATGGGGGCTGGCGTCTCCGACTGGAGGCTCGCCAACGCCGTGTCGCGGCTCGGACAGCTTGGAGTCGTCTCAGGAACCGCTCTGGACCAGATTCTCGCCCGCAGGCTGCAGGATGGCGACCCCGGCGGCCACATGCGCCGCGCCATGGAAGCTTTTCCTGTTCCGGCTATGGCCGAAAGGATTTGGCAGAAGTACTACATCGAAGGCGGCAAGGCGAAGACCACGTCCTATGCTCCGGTTCCTGTACACGAGAAGGACAACTCCGCGGAATCGAACGAGCTGTGCATTGTCAGCAACTTCGTGGAGATATTCCTCGCCCGCGAAGGGCACGAGAATCCTGTCGGCATCAATTATCTGGAGAAGATTCAGATAGCGCATCTGCCGTCGATCTTCGGAGCCATGCTGGCCGGGGTCGGCTACATCCTGATGGGGGCGGGCATCCCGCTGAAGATTCCCGGCATTCTGGACCGCTTCGCAGAGATGCAGCCCGCCGAGTATCCTCTGGCGGTCATCGGCGCGAAGGAGAACGATGACATCACCATGCGCTTCAACCCGCGCGACTACGTGCCGGAAGGAGTCGTCGATTCGCTGCCGCGTCCGCTATTTCTGGCGATTGTTGCTTCAAATACTCTAGCCATCACCGTGCTGAAGAAGTCCAACGGGCGCGTGGACGGCCTGATCTTCGAGACCCAGGCCGCTGGCGGACACAACGCTCCTCCGCGCGGCAAGATGGTGCTGTCCGAAAAGGGCGAGCCGGTTTACGGCGAGCGTGATGTTGTCGATTACGCGAAGGTGCGCGAGCTGGGCGTTCCCTTCTGGTTGGCCGGAGGCTATGGCACGCCGGAGAAGCTGCGCGAGGCGCTCGACCTGGGAGCCACGGGCGTGCAGGTAGGAACTGCCTTCGAGATGGCCGAGGAGTCCGGTCTACGCGAGGATTACAAGCGAAATCTGATGGCCAGGATCATGGCGGGAAGCGCGGGAGTGTTCACCGATCCGTTGGTGTCGCCCGCAGGGTTTCCGTTCAAGGTGGCTGAGCTGGAGGAAACGGTGTCTGATCTGGAGGTTTTCAAGGCGCGGCCACGCATCTGTGACCTGGGCTTTCTGCGTGAGGCTTACAGGACCGAAGCGGGCGAGATCGGGTTTCGCTGCGCAGCGGAGCCGGTGAGCGTCTTCGTCTCCAAGGGCGGAAAGATTGAAGAGACGGAAGGACGCAAGTGCATCTGCAACGGACTGCTGGCAAACATCGGCCAGCCGCAGGCGCGCAACGGAATGAGGACGGAGCCGGGCATCGTGACGGCTGGAGACTGCCTCGGTGAGACGGCCATGTTCCTGAAGCCGGGTAGCTCCACCTACACGGTAGAGGATGTGGTAACGACGCTGCTCAAGGCGTGACGGACCCTAACGGACACAACAAAAAGCGCCTGTGAAAACGGGCGCTTTTTTGCTGTACGAAAATGTTGGTCAAGGCGGAAAAATCCGCCGGAACTAGTCGCGGAAACCGGCGCTGACGGCGATCTTGTGGCGGCCCTTGGCGCGGCGGCGGCTGAGAACGGCGGCTCCGGCCTTGGTCTTCATGCGGCTCAGAAAGCCGTGAATCTTGGAGCGGTGGCGGCGGTTCGGTTGAAAGGTACGCTTC
>WQYS01000368.1 GCA_009781125.1 Acidobacteriaceae bacterium
ACATAGGGGTACGCCTAAAAAGCGTACTCGCGTCTCAGACACAATCGGAACATCTTCGCAGAGTCGAATAGGTAAACATAGGAAGCGATCTCCGATCTTTGACAATTGAAATAGCCAGGATCATTGCATACGAAGCAATGGCCCTGCCGGAAAGCGTGAATATCTTTCCTGCGATGGCCCTGTTTTTCCGCGGACTGTTTGACATATTTGAAACCGTTCCCAGGCTGCCGCCGCCACCGTTCACTGGTAGACTGCAAAGAGTACCTTATGTCGCCTGTGACCATTCCCTCGATTGCGACCGCCGCTGCGGCTTCCGATGCGCCGCATCCGATCATCGTCGCCAGCAAACTGGGCAAGACCTACCGCTCCGGCAAGCTGGAGGTTCCGGCGCTGCGCGAGGTCAGCTTCTCGGTAGAGCAGGGCGAGTTTGTCGCCATCGTCGGCCCTTCCGGCTCGGGCAAATCGACGCTCTTTTATCTGCTGGGCGGAATGACTCCGGCAACAAGCGGCTCCGTGCTGATCGACGGCGTTGACTTTGCACACCTCACAGACCTCGAACGCACGCGCATGCGCCGCTCGCGCATTGGCTTTATCTTTCAGCGCTTCAACCTGCTGCCGACGCTTTCGGCGCTGGGCAATATAGAGATCCCCACGATATCGCCAATATCGGAGCCGAGACCAGAAAGCCGCTCGACCGCGCTCTGCTCGACCACCTGACCGATCTGCTGGGGATTCAGGGACGGCTTCATCACCGTCCCAACGAGCTTTCGGGAGGCGAGCAGCAGAGGGTTGCCATCGCCCGCGCGCTCATCAATCATCCGTCCATCGTGCTGGCCGACGAGCCCACGGGAAATCTCGACACGCGGAACTCAGACGCCGTGCTCGACATGCTGCGCCGCTCCAGCCGCGAGCTCAACCAGACGGTGCTGATGATCACCCACAACCCCGAAGCCGCCCAGATCGCCGACCGCATCCTGCACATGCGCGACGGCCAGATCACCCACATCGTAAAGGGTCAGGGACACGTCGTCCACGAAGACTGATTTTTTGTTATCTCTCTGGCGCTTCAACCTGCTCGACCGAGTGGAAGGCGCGGTCGCCGTTCTCCGAGATGCGCACCTGACCGGTGGCGATGTCGTACACCCAGCCCGAGAGCGTCAGCTCGCGGCGCGCCACGGCTCCGGCTACCGACGGATGCGTGCGCAGATGCTGTATCTGCAATAGCACATTCTCTTCGGTGAGTCGCTGCATCCGCGCCTCCGGCCCCTCGCCCGGAGCGGCCAGTGAGTCGGCGACGCTCAGAGCGGCCTCAGCGTTACGCATCCAGCGCTTTACCGTGGCCATCGATTCTAGGCTCTCCGGGCGCAATAGCGCCTTCATAGCACTGCAATCGCTGTGTCCGCAGACGACGATATGCCGCACCTTCAGCGCGCTGACGGCGTACTCCACCACGGCGCTGACGCCGCCCAGCATCTCGCCGTAGGCCGGCACCATGTTGCCGATGTTGCGCGTGACAAACAGCTCGCCCGGCCCTGTCTGCGTGATCAGCTCGGGATCGATGCGCGAGTCGGCACAGGTGACGAACATCGCGCCCGGACGCTGCGGCTCCGCCGCCGCCCGGCGATAGGTCTCCGCCTGCGGCGGGTAGATCTCTTTTTGAAAGCGCAGAACTCCCGCTATCAAATCCGTGAGTACGTCTTTCATCGCTTGCCCTTTATGCCTTCCACTTAATGTTGCAGCCGAGAGAGGACTTCTGGTTCGCATCCGGCTTGCGTCCTGCTACGACGGCATCGAGAGCCGCGCGCAGGTCCTTGCCCGTCACCGGAACGTCGTTGTGCGGACGGCTGCCATCGAGCTGGCCGCGATAGACCAGCTTCATCTGCTTATCGAAGAGAAACAGGTCTGGCGTGCAGGCCGCGTCGAAGGCTCGCGCCACCTGCTGCGTCTCGTCGTAGAGGTACGGGAAGCGAAAGCCCAGCCGCTCGGCCTGCTTCTTCATCTCCGCCGGGGAGTCCTCGGGATAGTTGGCGACGTCGTTGGACGAGATGGCCACGGTCGCCACCTTGCCCGCGTAGTCGGCGCCGATCCGCGCCAGCTCCTCCTCGACGTGAATCACGTAAGGGCAATGCACGCAGATAAACATCACCAGCAGCCCGTTTGAGTTGGCTGCCGCGCTGTCTCTGCTCACAGTCTTTCCGCTGACTACGTCACGAAGCTCAAATGCCGGGGCCGCGGAGCCCAGCTCGACCATCGTAGACTCAGTTTTCGCCATCGATTCCTCCAGATCCCGCCAGGTTTCAGTTCCATCGAACGCTCTCCTATCCTCTCTCGCCAGCGCGGCAACAAGCAAGCCCTTGGCAGAATCCCGCTGGCAGAGACCGTCCGGGTGCCCCATCCTTCGTCCGCCGATGCGGCTGCGGGTATCCAGTTTCTTCCAGGCGGACGAAGGGTGGGAATGCAGGATGCTCAATCAACCATGTTTTCCATTCCAAACAAGGGTGGGTTGGGCCGTATACATTCCCACCCTTCGCAAAAAGCGCGAAGGATGGGCACCCGGTCGTCTGTGGCAGGGCGAAGAAAAGCAGATTCTGTCGCTACGCTCCGGAATGACAAGGTGGATGGGGAATGGCAGGGGGGAAAAGTCCGCTCCGGTCGCCGCAAATCCGAGTCTTCCACAGCGGAATCCCTGGTTTTTCCATATTTGGTCTGCTGGTAACCGCCTGAATAGAGGGCAAAAGACCGTATAGATAGGGGGTATTCCCGCAGCCAACCCCATATCTTGTGCTTTCCACTTGACACGCCCCAGGGACGGGGTTACTTTCACAAATGCGGCCCTGAAAGGGTCTGCCACTCGGCTACGGCTTCTTCCAGACCTCATTACTCTATGGGGGAAGACGTTTTGTCTCCCGGAAGCTCTAGACTCGCCCGTTCAGGCGTATATGGCAGAGGGTCCAAACCGTACGGTGTAAACAGTCTAAAGAACAAGGAGCGCCCTTTCATGGCCACAGTCTCGAACCCATCCGTCGTTGTTTCCTCTTCCTCCACGCCGAAAACTGCCGCCAAATCCGGCCAGTCCGGACGCAAGCCTGCGGGACTTACCTTCAGCCGCTACTTCACGCGGCAGGGCGTCTCGCCCTTCGACGAGGTGACATGGGAGAAGCGCGACGCCGTGATTCAGGACTTCAAGGGCCGCACCATCTTCGAGCAGAAGAACGTCGAGTCGCCCACCGACTGGTCCATGACCGCCACCAACATCGTGGCGTCGAAGTACCTGCACGGCCAGCTCAACACGCCGGAGCGCGAGACCGGCGTCCGCCAGCTTGTGACCCGTGTGGCGGAGTCGATCCGCGACTGGGGCAAGGAGGGCGGA
>WQYS01000369.1 GCA_009781125.1 Acidobacteriaceae bacterium
CTATGACTTTGTTACTTTATCTCAATCTGTTTCTCTTGTTTGATTAGACCTACTTTCGAAATGCACAGGAGAGCATCCTCTCCATGCAGATCGAGCGGCGCTTCACCAAGCAGCAGATCTTCGCGCTCTACGCCAACCAGATTTATCTGGGACGCGGCACCTACGGCTTCGAGGCCGGTTCGCAATACTACTTCAGCAAGCACGTGAAGGATCTGACGCTTGCGGAGGCGGCCCTGCTGGCCGCGCTGCCCAAGGGGCCGGAGTACTACTCGCCGGTGCGTTTTCCCGATCGCGCCTTGAAGCGCCGCAATCTGGTGTTGAACGAGATGGCCGCCGACGGCAGAATCACCCGGCAGCAGGCCGAGGCAGCCAAGGCGGCTCCGCTGGGGCTTCATGTCGAGCCTCCGCCGAACAGCATCGCTCCGTACTTCGTCGAAGAGGTGCGCCGTCAGCTCGAAAAGCAGTACGGCGTCGAAGAGGTACATGGCGCCGGGCTGAAGGTCTACACCACGCTCGATCTCGATCTGCAGACCGTCGCCAACAAAGCCGTGCTGGACGGCGTGGCCGCCTATGAGAGGCGCCACGGCTGGAAGGGCGGGCTGGAGAACATCGTCCTTGAGCAGCAGGACATCGCAAGCTACAAGCATCCGGACTGGATTCAGCCTGTTCGTGATGGCAGCTACGTGCACGGCCTCGTGACCAGCGTTGCCGCTAAGTCCGTGACGGTGAAGCTGGGCGCAAGAGAGGCCGTGCTCACTCCCGAGGACTGGAAGTGGACGGGCAACCAGAGCGGCGACAGCTTTCTGAAGACGGGCGACATCGTGTATGTCCACGTGATGCGAGCGGCGGAATCCGGCCTTGTGAAGGCTACGCTGGAGCAGGACTCCGGCGCGCAGGCCGCCATGATGGCCATCGATAACAGCAGCGGCGAGATCGTGGCCATGGTGGGCGGCAGGGACTTCGCCCTGTCGCAGTTCAACCGCGCCACGCAGGCCGTGCGGCAGGTGGGATCGTCGTTCAAGCCGTATGTCTACACCACGGCCATCGAAGCGGGAGCCAGGCCCACCGACATCATTGTGGACGGCCCGGTGACGTTTCCCTCGGCCAGCGGCCCCTACACGCCCCGCAACTACGAGGGCGACTACCGCGGCTCGATGACGCTGATCAACGCCTTCGCCGAGTCGCGCAACATTCCGGCGCTGAAGCTGGCCGCGCGCGCCGGCATCGGCAAGGTGATCGAGACGGCGCACCGGTTCGGCGTCACCAGCCAGATGCCGGAGGTTCTTCCCGTCGCCATCGGCGCGGCGGATATCTCGCTCTACGAACAGGTGGCGGCCTACAGCGTCTTTCCCGACGACGGCATTCGCATCGAGCCGCACTGCATCCGCAAGGTCGTGCAGGCCGACGGCCTGCCTCTGGACGAGACGCCGCCCAGGATCGATGAGGTCATCTCGGCAGAGACGGCGCGCACCATGATGCAACTCTTACAGGCTGTCGTCCAGCACGGCACGGCGGCCACTGCCGGAGCGCAACTGAAGCATCCTCTTGGCGGCAAGACCGGAACGACGAACGACTTCACCGACGCCTGGTTCCTGGGGTTCTCGCCCTCGGTCACCTGCGGGACGTGGATCGGCTTCGATGACCGGCGCTCGTTAGGCGAGAAGGAGACTGGTGCGCGCGCGGCTCTTCCCATGTGGATAGAGTTCATGCACGCAGCCATCGCCAGAAATCCGGATGAGGCATTCCCGTCTGCGAATCCGCCGAACAACGTGGAGGAGGTTGCGTTGAAAAGCCTGCCGGCCACCACCGCCCGGGTGCCCCATCCTTCGTCCGCCAGATAGATTCGCGGATATCCCATGTCTTACGGGCGGACGAAGGGTGGGAGTGCAGGATGCTCCATCAGGCATCTTTTCCATCCGAAACAGTGGTAAGTTGGGCCGTTTACATTCCCACCCTTCGTCCGTATGAAAGGAACCGGATACCCGCGTCCGCATTGCCGGACGAAGGATGGGGCACCCGGACGGATGTGGTTAGTCCAAAACGGACAACAAAAACGCCGGGCTCTACGAACCCAATCTCCGGCACAAGCTGAAGTAGCGGGTAGCACTCTTCACATCGCGCCCGATCTGCTCGCGCAGCGCCTCGGGCGTGGGCCAGCGAACCTCTTCTCTGAGGCGATGCAAAAAGGAGAGCCTGATGGGCGTGCTCTCTGTCAACGCAATCGGATGAAAGTTGAGGATGTGCGACTCCACGGTGAAGGAGTCCGGGCCAAAGGTGGGTCGGTTGCCTACGTTGGTCACGGCGTCGAAATTCTCTTCACCCACCCGCAGCGCGGTGACGTAGACGCCGTTGGCCGGAAGAAGCTCCGCATACGGCGCCAGATTGATCGTAGGCACGGTGTAGCGGCTTCCGTATCCACGGCCCGGGGCGGGCGTACTCACTATCTGGAACGGGCGTCCGAGCAACGCTCGCGCCTGCCCCATGCTGCCCTCAGTAATCAGCCGCCGCAGACACGTGGAAGAGACCGGCCATCCGCGCGCAATGCGCGGCGCGTAAGTCTCCACCCTGAACCCAAGCTCATGGCTGAGCGACTCCAGACGGTCGATTCCGGCTTCGGCCTTGTGTCCGAAGCGGAAGTCCTCGCCTTCATGCAGCTCGGCGATATGCAGCGCCCGCTCCAGAACATCGGTGGCGAAGGCGCGGGCGCTCATGTGAGAGAACTCCGAGGTAAAGGGAAGAACGAGGGCAACATCCACTCCCGTGGCTTGCAGGAGCTCCAGTTTCTGCGCGAGCGGCGTGATCAGCAGCTTTCCGGCGTGCGGGTGGAGAACGCGCGCCGGATGTGGATCGAAGGTGACGACCACCGATTGCAGCCCCAACGCACGCGCGCGGTCGATCACACGGGAGATGATCCACTGATGGCCGCGATGCACGCCATCGAAGTTGCCGATGGTGGCAATCGCCGGGCCGAAGCCCGCGGGAACCTCTCGAAGATGGCGGTATATCTGCATCAGGCGATCTCGAACTCCAGTTGCAGCCCGTCGTAAGCGAGATGCATCCCTTCGGGCAGATCCCGCTCAATCGCGTCGTGGTCAAGGTCGTGGCTGATATGCGTGAAGTAAGCGCGGCGCGGCTTGAGCTTCTCTACATAGGCGATGGATCGCGCCAGATGGGAGTGGCTCGGATGCGGTTGCCGGCGCAGCGCGTCCAGAATAAGCACGTCAAGATTTTCCAGCAGCGCAAGGCTCTCGTCCGGAATATCGCTCATGTCGGTGATATAAGCCGCCGCGCCGAAACGATAGCCGGAGATTACCTGCGGGCCGTGGCGGACAGGAACACGCTGAAAGCAGGCTCCAAAGATATCGAAGCC
>WQYS01000370.1 GCA_009781125.1 Acidobacteriaceae bacterium
CGTGCTGGGGCGGTTGTGGCAACTCTCGACGGTGCAGTTCGACTTTAATCTGCCGCAGCGCTTCGAGCTCGAATACACGGGCGAGGACGGCGAGAAGCATCGTCCGGTGATGGTGCACAGGGCGCTGTTCGGCTCCATCGAGCGCTTCTTCGGCGTGCTGATCGAGCACTACGCGGGAGCGTTTCCGCTATGGCTGGCTCCGGTGCAGGTGGGGCTGGTGCCCATCTCGGAGAAGCACGCCGAGTACGCCGCCAGCGTCAAGGCGAAGCTGGAGGCCGCCGGGCTGCGGGTCGAGCTCGACGCCTCGAACGAGAAGATGAACGCCCGCATCCGCCAGTTCGCCTTGGAGAAAATTCCGTTTGTGCTGGTCATGGGAGACAAGGAGGCGGCCAGCGAGTCGGTCAGCGTAAGAACGCGCGGCAAGGGTGACGAGGGCATCGCTACGCTGGCGGCGTTCGTGGAGCGGGCCAAAGCACTGCTCGAAACCAAGAGCGCAAGCCTGTAGCACTATTTGAAACAAGTGTTCAAGTGAGGAGTACCGGGATTGCATGTCGGCAAACTGGAAAGAAGTGCTCACTGCTGCTGTACGCGATACCAAGGCGAGCTTTGAGTCTATAGAGCTCGTCGGCAACGAGGCTCATGCGCAGGTTGTTATCGCATTATTACGTGCATTTGGCGACGATCCGACTACAATGATGTTTGCTGAGTCCCGGACTCCCGACCACGCTATTGAGAAAAATGCTAGGCCAGCAGATGTTCTTGTTCTCCATCCCGTTCTCGGTGCTTTTTTTGTCGAGGTTAAAGGATGGGTGATCCGCGATATTGTCCGAATAGACGCCGGGACTATCTTTCGTGAAGTCAAAGGTGATGTTCAGCCTTTTAATCCCTGGCAACAGGCGCAAGACGCAGCGGGACAACTCAAGAACGCAACCAGTAAAGTAGTTAACGCCAGGAAGCTCTCTGCGCGTGAAGTTCCGCACTTTGATTGGATCGTAGCGCTGCCGAATATCTCTCAAGCCAACTGGACGGATCGTGAATACGATGAGTCGCTGAATAACTGTGAGGTTCTTTTTTCTGAAGAGCTATCCGATCCGGTTAGGTTGCGAGATAAGCTTACAGAGTATATTGCTCGCAAAGCAGGTTATCGCCTTCCTTTTTCACGGGATCAACTGAACCATGTCCGCGAAGCTCTGGGAAGTTCCGAAATTATTAGAAGCCGGAAGAACCGAACTGTTCTTGGAAAGCCGGAACGGATCGGCGCCAGAATTGCTTCTCTTGAGGTTACTGGGAAGAGGCTCTCCGAAGAGCAGATGGATATCATACGATCGGAGTTTGATGGCCGTCCTCAACTGATACGTGGTGTCGCCGGCAGTGGAAAATCTATTGTACTGATCAAAAACCTCGCCCATCTGATTGACAGAACGGTCAATACTGCCCAGTTATCCTTCGGTACTCCTCCTGCAAAACGCTTTCTGGTGGTTTGCTTTAATCACGCGCTTATTCCATACCTTCGGAATCTCTTCGACATGTCGTACCGGGAACTAACTCTTCAGAATGAGCCTCCATCCTGTGTCGATATGTATATTTTGAATCAGATGTTATACAAGCACAGCGATAAGTATCACGAACATCCTGGGCCGCTTAAATATCAGAATGTTCAACAAGGCATGAATCGAGAGATTGCGCTTAATTATTGCGCTCAGATCGATCGTCTAGCGCAAACCGCGCCGCAGATTCTCGAAGATATTCAGTACGACACAATCTATGTTGATGAGGGGCAGGATCTATTCGATGAAGAATTCGTACTACTGTTAAAATTTCTCAAAACGGATCCAAGTACGGGATTAAAGAATATCGTTATCTTCTACGACGATGCGCAAAACCTATATGGTCGGCCTCGTCCTACCTGGGGCAGATTAGGTATAGAGGTAACCGGCAGAACACGTGTGATGAAGAAGTGTTTCCGGAACACGAAACAAATCGTCGAGTTTGCTTTCAACCTTCTACTGGGAAAGAAGGCGGAAACAACAGTGAAGACGAGAGGGTTTGCGGATGTGGAAACCCTGAAAGAGAATGGGCTGGTGCGTGAACTTTCAGACCGCTGGGAGGTTAATTTCGCCGAACGTATCGGAGACACGCCGACGGTGACTCTCTTTGGAACTCGTGAAAAGGAAAAGGAGTGGATCGAAGCGAATGTGTTGCGCTTGATTACTGATGAGGGTGTGCGGCCAGAAGATATTCTGCTGGTTTCAGCCTATGCGAAGACATACGAGAGTGTAGCCGATCATCTGAAAGAGCGCTGTGAATCAATCAAACGAGTAATTAAGCCATACGGAGAGATTAAAAACAATCCTGACAAAGACAGGTACATTTTTGAGAATGGATGCCTGACATTAGCGACTGTAAAGGCTGCAAAGGGTTACGATAGCCCCATCGTGTTTCTCATGGGCGTGGATTCGTTTACAGAAAGTGTTGAAGACCGCGCGCAATTTTACGTTGGAGCTACTCGTGCAAAAGTGTGTCTGTTTGTAACTGGAATCCGCGGGCAGGGGCTTGCTGAAGAAGCAGAAGCCGTTTCGAAGCTTCTCGCTACAAGTACACCCAATCCTGATGCTCCTCCAGTTGTTCAGATCGAACCCAATAGACATCTGGCCCGTCCGAGACCGAGTAAACCCTCGATTCCTGCCAGACCCGTGAGACAAGACGTGCAGGTACCCACACGTCCTGCGGCACCCGTCCCCAGCGTTCTGCAAGCTTTTACTCCTAAGTTTCGCCGTGGTGCATCAGTACAGCATCCGCGTTACGGAGTTGGAAGGGTTGTGCAGGATGGATATCGTAAATACCTAAGCTCTCAAGATCGTTGGGATGAAGATGTGAGAGTGCAGTTTGGAGGAACAATCAAAAAACTGGAGGCTGAATCAGACGGCCTCGTTCTTGTCGAAGAGGGAAAAGCCTTATAACTCTGTTCAGGAACAATTTGTACTGAACCACGTAAGTAGACGGGGAAACTACGTTTTCAACGTTACGACAGGTTCTGACTCTGTTACGGCGGTAAGCAGCCTGTGGTGCTCTGTCTTTAGCCACGTGTGGCGGATACGATGAATCACCGCAATTGTTGACATGACCGCAGACCCCAGGGCGTACCTCCCTCACCCCTAACGATTGACCAACGTACCCAGTATGACGAAAACACTCCATTCCCCCGATTTGATTCCTTCCACGCACCCTGCGATACTTAATCGTGCACCCCACGCACAAACTTTCGGATCATCCTGAAGAGGTCGCTGAGATGTCGGCAAAGTATATCTTTGTTACGGGCGGAGTTGTGTCTTCGTTGGGCAAGGGACTGGCGGC
>WQYS01000371.1 GCA_009781125.1 Acidobacteriaceae bacterium
ATTGCGCACCTGCCGCATCAGGGCTACGCTCCCTTCGACTCCGGCATGGCGGGCGATCACTTCGTTAAAAACCGCGACGGCTCGCTCTTCGTTGGTCCGGTATGGCCCGGCCCGGCGGTCTTTCCTGACTTCACGCAGTCCTCCTCACGCGCGTGGTGGGGAACGCTCTACAGCGACTTCGTCAGGCTCGGCGTCGCGGGCTTCTGGAACGACATGAACGAGCCGTCCGTCTTCGTCCCCAGCAAGACGATGCCGGACGACGTTCAGCACCGCATCAACGAGCCCGGCTTCACGCCGCGCACGGCCACGCATCTGGAGATTCACAACATCTTCGGGATGCAGAACACGCGCGCCACCTACGAGGGAGTGCTGAAGCTGCGGCCCGGCGAGCGGCCCTTCGTGCTGACCCGCGCCAGCTACGCCGGAGGTCAGCGCTACGCCGCCACCTGGACCGGCGACAACTCCTCCACCTGGAACCACCTGCGCATGACCACGCCCATGCTGCTGAACCTGGGCCTCAGCGGCTTCGGCATGAGCGGCGCCGACGTGGGCGGCTTCGGCATGACTCCGCAGCCGGAGCTGCTCACACGTTGGCTGGAGGTGGCTGCCTTCCAGCCCATCGACCGCGACCACACCGCCAAGGGCAGCGGCGATCAGGAGCCCTGGGTTCACGGCATCGCGCAGGAGGCCATACGCCGCCGCTACATCGAAGAGCGCTACCGCCTGATGCCCTACCTCTACACCACCGCCGAGGAGATGTCCCGCACCGGCGTTCCTATTGTTCGCCCGCTCTTTCTTGAGTTCCCGCAGGCGACGCCCGACGGGCACCCGCTCGACCTCGACGCTGGCGGCGAGTTTCTCTTCGGCCCCGATCTGCTGGTCGCGCCATCGCAGTACCCGGACATGATGGATGCCTACGCGGTCACGCTTCCTCCCGGCGGCTGGTACGACTACTGGACCGGCAGGCTCGTCACAGCGCCGGTCGTCATCACGCCCACGCTCGAAACGCTTCCCGTCTTCGTACGCGGCGGGGCAATTATTCCCGTGCAGCCTCTGGTGCAAAGCACCGGCATCACCCCCGAGGGACCGCTGACGCTGCGTGTATACGTGGGAGCCAACTGCCACGGAACCGTCTATCAGGATGACGGCATCTCGTTTGCCTACAGGCAGGGCACGTCGATGCGCATGGACTCCACCTGCGGCATCGAGAACGGAGATCTCCACATCCACATTGGCGCGCACCAGGGCGCGTTCCATCCCTGGTGGAAGCAGTTGCGCGTCGAGGTCTACGGATGGATGTCGCCCGCGGCAACGGCCACGGTCAACGGCAAACCGGTTCCGCTTGATCGCCCCGAGGCTCCCATGGAGAGCAACCTGACTCTGGATGACCCCGGCACCGGGCTGGAGATTACGCTCCAGTAATTCTGACATCAGCCACAACCGCCCGGGTGCCGTTTCCATATCAATTGGCGGCCCGTGCGTCTAAATAGATATGGAGGCTTGGAGATCGGCGGTGAAACCCGGAATTGTCCTGTTTTTCTGCGCGATTTTTGTTCCGGCTGCTCTGGCGCAGGCTCCCGTGGTGCGGCGTCCGCCTACGAAGATTCTGGTGCCGGATGAGGATTCTCCGCAGCAACAGCCGGCTCCGCAGAGCTCGGTTCCCACCCTTCACGTCCAGACGCGGCTGGTCAACGTGCCCGTCAACGTCGTCGATGAGCACGGCGCTCCGGTCAACGGACTCCACAACGAGGACTTCGAGTTGCTCGAAGACGGCAAGCCGCAGACGGTCTCTTACTTTGAGAAGGAGTCCTCGACGCCGCTCTCGATTGTGCTGGCCATCGACGCCAGCGAGAGCGTGCTGCGCGACGAGCGCCTGGAAAAGATGGCGGCAAAAAAATTTATCGAGGCCCTGCTGCGGGAGCAGGATGAGCTGGCCCTCATGGAGTTCTCCGACACGGTGCGCGAGATCACGTCCTTCACCAATCAGATCCGACAGATCGAGGCTGGCTTGAACAACCTCCGCCACGGAGACGAGACGGCGCTGTTCGACGCCGTGTACCTGGCCTCGGACCAGTTGGCCACGACGAAGAACGACGCCGGACGGCGGCGGGTTCTGGTGCTCATCACCGACGGCGAGGACACCAGGCATAAGACCAGGTACGGCCAGGCGCTCGAACAGGCGCAGCGCGCCGGAGCCATGATCTATTCGATCATCATCGTGCCCATCGCAGCCGACGCCGGACGCAGCGTCGGCGGAGAACATGCGCTGATCCAGCTCTCCAACGACACCGGGGGCAAGTTCTATTACGTCGTGGACCGCACCGATCTGGAACCAGCCTTCGCGCACGTCTCCGACGACCTGCGGACGCAGTATGTGCTGGGCTACTACGCTCCGCAGGGAGCGCGCGACTCCTTCCGCCGAATCACGGTGCGGCTGAAGAACCCCGAGCTGCGTGATAAATACCAGATTCGCAGCCGCAGCGGCTACTACGCCGACAGCAGATAATCTTTTTGCTTGTTATTCCGAACACAGCGACGGAATCTGCTTTTGCCTGGAGCGGCAAAAACGTCCGGGTGCCCCATCCTTCGTCCGCCAAGTCGGACGCAGGATATCCCATATCTGCCGGGCGGACGAAGGGGGGGAATGTAAGACGCTCAACCAGACAGTTTCTATCAAAACAGTAGCGAGTCAGAATGTTACATTCCCACCCTCCGCAAAAAAAACGCGAAGGATGGGGCACCCGAGCGTTCGTGGCAGGGCAAAAAGGAGGCGACAAGGTAAAGTGGAATACAAGAGGGATTCGTGAGTCAGTTTGAATTTGCACACAAGGCCGAAGCCATTGCGCGTGAAGCGGGCGAGTTGCTGAAGAGGTTTTACGAAAAGGGCGTCGCCACCGAGTACAAGGGCGACGCCGATCTGGTCACCGAGGCCGACCGCGCCAGCGAAAAGCTGATCCGCGAACGGCTGCAGGCCGAGTTCCCAACGCACGGCGTCTACGGCGAGGAGGGCACGCGCGACGCGCTCGATAGCGAGTATCGATGGTACGTGGACCCGCTCGATGGAACCACCAACTTCGCGCATGGATTCCCGGCCTTCTGCGTGGTGATGGGGCTGGAACACAGGCCCGCAGGGCTGGCGGCCAGCCAGGACGGCGCCGACGGAATCATGACCGCAGGCGTGATCTTCGATCCCTTGCGCAACGAGATGTTCCTGGCCGAGCGAGGCCGGGGCGTGTGGCTGAACGGGCGCGCGGCGCATGTGTCGAAGACGCGCTCGCTCGAAGAGTCGCTGACGGCGACCGGGTTCCCCAGCCAGAAGCGGCACATGAACCCGAACGTCCACTTTTACC
>WQYS01000372.1 GCA_009781125.1 Acidobacteriaceae bacterium
CTTGCCAACTGCGCCTACTATGTCGGGCGCTTTGTGACCCACGCTCCGGAGCCGTACAAGTCGCAGATGACCCCGACGGCGAAGTACTGCTACAGAAAGTTTCACGGCAAGGAAGACGGCTATGACCAGATGATCGCCGTGGCCGCCGCGAATCTGAATCCTCCGGCGGACTTCAAGATCACCCCCGCACCTTCGCCTGCGGATATCGCCAACCAAGTCGTCGCCAGCACTCCGGACCTGAGCACGCTGGCCATCAGCGACAAGGAGTTCATCCTCCAGCACGGCAAGCCCGAGGACGCCGCCAAGGTCTGGGATACGGTGAAGGGTAAGTCTGTGCAGATTCCCGACGCCATCGTGATAGCGGTTACGGATACGTCCATTCAGGTGGCCGTCTCGGAGGACGCCGTTCAGTCCAAGACTGCGGACTTCACCTTCGTGCTTACGCCTCCAGACACCAGCGAACAACCAAAGGGAAAAACCGCTGCAAAGACACCTCCGCCACCGCCGGTTGTCGGCGACAAGATTACCCTCACGGGAACCTATGCCTCCTTCACCCCCGACCCGTTCATGATTACCATGAGCGACGGCGCCATTGTGGTGCCTGAGGCTCCGAAGAAGCCTGTTGCGAGAAGGCCAGCAGCAGGACATCGCACTCACTAATTCAAGGTCAGGCTATAAAAGCGACAGGCAGCTCTTTGAGCTGCCTGTCGCCGTTTTGTATGGTCGAGTTATTCGATGATGCAGACCCCGCCCTGTCCTACCAGCTCTTCGACTCTGTCGATGAAGCGGCGGTCGGCAGCAACCATCACGTTGTGTGGCTCCAGCACGGCGCAGAAGTCTCCTGGCTCTTCGAGATCGAGCAGCAGCTTGCCCTTGCCCGGCGTATCGGCGAAGATGGCCTTCAACTTCTCCAGCAGCGCCGCGTCGGGATGATGCAGCGGAACCTTGATGCGCAGCGCCTCGGGTAATTTGACCTTCACGTCCTCCAGCGCCTGAATGCTCGAAACCGCCAGCTTCGGCGCGGCTTCCTCCTCGCCGCGCAGGACTCCGCGCACCAGCACCGGGACGTCGATCTTCAGCCTCTCGGCCAGCTTCTCGTACGACTGCGGGAAGACGATCATCTCGATCTTGCCCGTGGTGTCTTCGAGCGCCGCGTTGGCGTAGAAGTCTCCCTTCTTCGACTTGGCGATCTTCAGCCCGGCGATCACACCGGCGATGGCGATCTCGTTCTGCGGCTGCTCGCCGCGCCTGTAGCTCTGCGGCTCGGGCGTCATCTCCACCGCGGTCGCCGTATCGACGACCTTCAGATTGCGCAGCTTCTCGCGGTACTTGTCCATGGGGTGCCCGGAGACGAAGAAGCCGAGCACCTCCTTCTCGTTCTGCAGCAGCGTGTGCTCGTCCCAGTCGGGAACGCTGGGCAGGGCGTCTTCTTTCTTCACGCGCACGTCGGCGTCGAAGATGCCGAACAGACCTGACTGCCCCGACGCGGCGTCACGCTGAGCCTTCTGGGCGCGCTCAATCGCCTTGTCGAGCGCCGCCGTCGTGCGCGCGCGCGAGCCAAAGGCGTCCATGGCTCCGGCCTTGATCAGCGACTCCAACACGCGCTTGTTGAGGCGGCTGAGATCGACCTTCTCGCAGAACTCCCACAGGCTGGCGAAGCCTTGCTTACCCTCTGCGGCGAGCGCCATCCGCGCCGCGAGAATCGACTCAATCGCATTGTGGCCGACGTTCTTGATGGCGGCCAGACCGAAGCCGATGGCGCTTCCCTGTTCGGTCTTCACCGGGGTGAAGTCTGCGTCCGAGATCTGCACGTTCGGCGGAACGACGGAGATGTTCATCTCGCGGCATTCGCCGATGTACTTCACCACGTTCTCGGGCTTGGAGGTTTCGCTCGTCAGCAACGCCGCCATGAACTCCACCGGATAATGCGTCTTCAGCCACGCCGTCTGATAGGCCAGCAGAGCGTAGGCCGCCGCGTGCGATTTGTTGAAGCCGTATCCGGCGAAGGCCTCCATCTTGTCGAACAGATCGACGGCCTTCCCTTTCGCAAAACCTCTCTCCACCGCGCCGTTGAGGAAGGTATCGCGCTGGCGGGCCATCTCCTCGGCGTTCTTCTTGCCCATGGCGCGGCGCAGCAGGTCGGCTCCGCCCAGCGAGTAGCCACCGATCACGGAGCTGATCTGCATGACTTGCTCCTGATACAGGATGATGCCCAGCGTCTCGCGCAGGATCGGCTCCAGCTCCGGGAAGTCATAGGTGACCGGCATGCGGCCCCACTTGCACTCGATGAACTCATCGACCACGCCGCCCTTGATCGGTCCCGGACGGTAGATGGCGTTCAAAGCCGTGAGGTCTTCGACCGTGTTCGGTTTGTAACGGCGCAGCACATCGCGCATTCCGCTCGACTCAAACTGGAAGATGCCCGAGGTAAGCCCACTGTGGAAGACCTGCTCGTAGGTCCTGGCATCGTTGAGCGGAACCCGTGCCATGTCAATCACTTCGCCCGTCGTCTGGCGGATGAGCTTCAGGCAGTCGTTGATGACGGTCAGCGTGGTCAGCCCCAGGAAGTCCATCTTGAGCAGTCCCATCTTCTCGATGGCCTTCATGTCGTAGGCGGTGACCAGCGACTGCTCCTTGGTCAGCGTGACCGGCACAAGTTCCGTTAGAGGCTCGGGCGCAATCACCACTCCGGCGGCATGAACGCCCGCGCCGCGCGCCAGGCCTTCGAGCTTCATCGCCGTGTCGATCAGCTCCTTGATCTTGGCGTCGCCCTCGTAGGCCTTCGTCAGCGGCCCTTTTTCGTTGAGCACATCCTGAATGTGGATGGTGACACCCTGCACCACCGGAATCATCTTGGCGATGCGGTCCACCTCGCCGTAGGGAATCTCCATGGCGCGGCCCACGTCCTTGATCGCCGCCTTGGCCGCCATGGTGTTGAAGGTGATGATCTGCGCCACCTGATCGGTGCCGTACTTGCGCCGCACGTACTCGATGACCTCGGGGCGGCGGTTCATGCAGAAGTCAACGTCGATGTCCGGCATGGAGACGCGCTCCGGATTCAGGAAGCGCTCGAAGAGCAGCTCGTTCTGCAGCGGGTCGATGTCGGTGATCTCCATCGAGTATGCGACCAGCGACCCTGCCGCCGATCCGCGGCCCGGTCCGACGGGAATCCCCTGCTCTCGTGCGTAACGGATAAAGTCCCACACAATAAGGAAATAGCCGGGAAACTTCATCTGCTTGATGCAGTCGATCTCGCGCTCCAGCCTCTGCTCGTAGTCGGCTATCGACCTGCGCAGCAGCCCCTGTTCGCGCAGATGCGCCACCGTCGTCTCCATGCGCTTGCGGAAACC
>WQYS01000373.1 GCA_009781125.1 Acidobacteriaceae bacterium
ACGCTTGCGGTGGCGGCGGTCGCCGGAGCCTTCAGACGATTTACCGATCCGGAGGACGTGTGGTCGTTCACGCCCATGATCGACCAGAGCATCTACCGCTGGGTGACGCGCAACCTGCGCCGTCCGCAGTTTGACCGGCAGATTCTGCTTCTGTTTCTGATCGCCGGAATGCAGTTGGCCTCAAGCATGCTGGCGCGGCTCAGTCCGCGGCGCTACTTCGATCTGTACTCGGAGACATGGTGGGTGCAGTTGCTGATCTGCGCCAGCGCGCCCATGATCGTGGGCATTCCGCTGAAGATATGGAACGCCGTGCGCGTGGAGCGCAAGCTGGAGGAGCAGGGCCGCCTGCTGCTGGAGGCGCGGCTGGACGCTCTACAACGGCAGATCAATCCGCATTTTCTGTTCAATACGCTGAACTCGATCACCTCGCTGGTGCGCTCGCAGCCGGAGCTGGCGCGGGAGATGATCGTCAAGCTGGCCAACATTCTGCGCGTGCTGCTGAAGGACCGCGAGGCCTTCGTCCCCTTCCGCGAGGAGCTCGACTTCACCGACGATTATCTGGACATCGAGGTCGTCCGCTTCGGCGAGAAGCTGAAGGTGGTGAAGGAGATCGCTCCGGAGACGCTGGATGTTGTGGTTCCGGGAATGCTGTTGCAGCCGCTGATCGAGAACAGCATCAAGCACGGCCTGGAGCCGAGAATCGGCGGCGGGACGGTAACCTTGCGCAGCCGGATCACTGGCGACGGGATGCTGATGCTGGAGGTCGAAGACGACGGCGTGGGCATGATCGAGGAGCGTCGCCAGCCCTCGACCGTCAACGGAGACGCGCCGTCGTCAGGAATCGGAATGCGCAATGTGCGCGAACGATTGCAGGTGCAGTACGGCGACCTGGCAACGGTGGAGATCAACAGCCGTCCCGGACGAGGCACGCGCATCACGCTTCTGATGCCGGTTCTCGACGCTTCGGCGGAGATGCGTCCGATGGGCGTGGATGTTCTGGAGGCTGCGACCAACGTGATGGAAGGCGTAGTCCGTCGCGTAGCTGGAAGCACGGACTCAGGCAGGCCGTGAAGCTCCGAGCCATCCATAACTGATAAGCTCAGGCGCAGCCGGCTGCTGAAGCCGCTGGAGTAGAGCGTTCGTAAGCGCTTGCATCTCGATTTCGCGATGCGCGCGCAAGCGCGTCGTAATGCGATCCAGGTCAGCATCGTTATAACCGGGATGACAGATCAGCTCAAAGACACCTGCGCCGGGCAGCTTCGCAAGAATCTGCGCCAGCGTCTGAGTGTTGAGGCTGCCGGTCGCAGAGATGCCCAGAGTTCCCCCGGTCGTGCGAATTGCGGAATCTCGAATCTGGCTCTGCCGCAGAAAAGACGGTTTCAGGTAGCTGAGTAGAGAAACCTCGAAACGCCGCTTCAGTCCGCCGTGGCCAAGGCTCCGCAAAAACGCAGGCTCGAAAGGATTGCGAATCGCGCCAACGGAGCTGCGATGCATGGCCCGCAGAACGGCCCGGCTGACGGCAGGGAAGAGGTGGGTATGCTTGTGCGTATCGGCGTGCGTGACGGTGATTCCAGCTCGTTGCAACTTTTCGATCTGAGCCAGGGCCTCAAGCTCGATCTCCTCTTCGCGGATCGAGCGGCGCACGAGGGCCTGCACAAAATCAGGCAGCGAGTGGCGGAAGCTCTTGCGGTCCGGCCCCAGCAGAGTCGGAATGCTCTCAGGCGGAGAGACGGGAACGCCGTCGGTAAGCACAACGTGACAGCCGACGCCGAGAGCAGGATTGTCGCGCGCCACGGCAACGGCATCGTCGAACGCCGCAGCGGAGGCCATCAGCGTGGCCGAGGTAAGGACTCCCGCGCGGTGAAGCTGTTCGATGGCGCGATTGACGCCTCGGGTCAGGCCAAAGTCATCTGCGTTGACAATGAGGCGGCAAGCCATGAAGGGAAGGGCCCGAAAGGAGTTGGATTGGTGGGCGGTGAGGGATTCGAACCCCCGACTTCCTGCGTGTAAAGCAGGCGCTCTAACCAGCTGAGCTAACCGCCCAAGCCCTCAATCAGTGTATGAGAGCAGCGAACCAGATGCAATGTGCTGCCAGGATGCGGGTGCCCCATACATGACGGTTTTATCGTCATGTGTGGGAGGGATGCTGAAGGAGTTAAGTGCGGTTCGCGCTTCGCACGAATATCCCACCCATGACGCGATAAAACTGCGTCATGAATGGGGCACCCCGATTTTTACTTCGAAGCCGCCGCCAGTTGCTGCATATATTCCTCGTAGGTGCCCTTGTGGTCGGTGATGTGGAAGTCCTCCGGGCCGCCCTCGAAGTGCCAGATGCGTGTCGCCACTTCATCGATGACGTCTTCGTCGTGAGTTACCACGAACACCGTGCCTTCGTACCTCTGCAAAGCCTGGTTCAGTGCGTTGATGGCCTCAAGGTCGAGATGATTCGTCGGCTCGTCGAAGACGAGGATGTTCGGCTTCTGCAACATGATCTTGCAGAAGAGCAGTCGCGCTGCCTCGCCTCCGGAGAGAGCTTCGGTCTTCTTCAGGCCTTCCTCGCCACGGAAGAGCATCTGGCCGAGAATGCCGCGAATATCTTCCTTGGTCGCCTTCTCGTCGAAGGTGTGCAGCCACTCGGCGGCGGTGACTCCCTTGGGAATCGACGCGGTATGGTCCTGCGCGAAGTAGCCGATCTGGGCCTCGTGTCCCCACTTGACCGTGCCGGAGTCAATAGCCGTCTTCTCCGACTCATCCAGTCTGGCGTTGGCCAGCAGCGCCTTGAGCAGCGTGGATTTTCCCTGTCCGTTGCGTCCCATGAGAGCGATCTTTTCGCCGCGCAGCACCGATGCCGAGAAGTCACGAATGACGTGCTCGGTCTTGCCATCAGGCTGCGCATAGGATTTGTTGACAAGCTCGAACTCAAGCACATGCTTGCCCGAGGGCCGCAGCATGTCGAAGCGTATGTAAGGACGCTGAATGTTGGAGCGTGCCAGCTCCGTAACCGCGAGCCGCTCGACCTCCTTCTTGCGCGACTGCACCTGTGAACTGCGCGTGCCTCCGGAGAAGCGGGCGATGAAGTCGTTCAACTGCGCAATCTTCTTTTCGCGCTGCTCGTTCTCGGCCTCGATGCGCGAGCGGACCTGCGTCTTCTGCAGAACCATGTCGTCGTAGCCGCCCGTGTAGGTGATGATGGTCTCGTAGTCGATATCGGCGATGTGGGTGCAGATCGAGTTCAGAAAGTGGCGGTCGTGCGAGATGGTAATCAGCGTGCCGTTGAAGCGGTTGAGGAAGTTCTCCAGCCAGTGGATCGAGTCCAGGTCAAGGTGATTCGTAGGCTCGTCGAGCA
>WQYS01000374.1 GCA_009781125.1 Acidobacteriaceae bacterium
CACTCCACCTTGGCGCGGATCCGAGCCTTCGTATGGTTCTTCCGCTTCTGCTCCTCATCTACGCCCGCCTTCGTCTTCACCCGGCGACTGGTCATATCCTGCGCCCCCGGTGCGGCCTTGTGAATCGTCTCCGTTTGACCTTGATAGCCCGCGTCGCCCCACACCTTCTTCTCCCCGCCGTGCAGCAGAGCCTCCAGCATATGCACATCCGACACGCTGGCCGCGCTGGTACAGACCGAATGCACTACAGCAGTTCTCATTATCGGAACCAAGACAGTAAGACACTCCCCAAGTTCAAGTGGGTGGAGCATTTCCTGTAGCGATGGTGGTGCATAGGGCATGCCAGTCTGGGAAAAGGAAGTAACTGGTTCTGTTTTCGCTTTTCCAGTTTCTGCTCCGCAGAAGCGTCCTTGGTTTCTCTCTCGACTTCGTATAACTGACGAATCAGTGCGACCGCCTCGTGCGCAATCTGAGGCGCTGTCTTTTCCGCATCAATAATCTTCCTCCGTAGATGCGCCCAACATCCAGCACGCGTCATGCCGTTGCCCACAACGACTCCGTTGTACCCTCCATACCCATCGGCTAGCAAAACCTGCTGGTATCTACGCCGATTTTGCGCAGATACTGATCGCCATCGCTCGACCGCTTTATGCTTCGTGAGCGGTACGTGAAGGGCATCTTGAGTCAGTCAGCGGGGTTGTGGTAGTGCTGCTAGAATTTGAGTCGGATGCATTCCACGCCAGGATACCGGAGTCGGCCTGAGTGTCAGCAGAGTTGGAAGCAGCAGCCACTCCGGTCCGGCGCGTCGTGTGCGTTCCGCAGGACAAGATCAGCGGTCCTGCAGCTGGGTAAGTCTGTTGACCTGGGCGAGCTTCCAGCGGTCCGGCAACCAGTCAGCGAGATCCGAGTCAGCGATGGTCGGCAGGTTGGTCAGCAGTTGCGTCAAGTAGAGTTGCGGATCGATCTCCAGCCTGCGACAGGTGCTGGTCAAACTGGATAGGATTGCCGCCGTCTTTCCGCCCCGCGCGTTGCCCACAAACAAGCTGTTCTTGCGATTCAGAACCACACGTTTCATCTCTCGTTCTGAAATGTTGTTATCGATAGGCACAGCGCCGTCAGAGAGGAACACGTTCAATTCCTGCCACTGGTTCAGAGCGTAGTTGATTGCCTCGGTCATCGGATGCTTCGGCAGTAACTCATTTTTCCAAGCGAGAAACTTCTCGTGCAGCCGCGTCATCACCGGCTCCGACCTCTGTTGACGCATCTCCAGCCGCTGCTCGACAGAAGCAGTCTTCACTTCTTTCTCTACCTCGTACAACTGGCGAATTAGCGCGACCGCCTCTTGTGTAATCTGAGGCGCGGCCTTCTCTGCGTCGATAATCTTCCTTCTGAGATGAGCCATGCATCCAGCACGCGTGATGCCGTTACCGGCAACGACTCCGTTGTAACCTCCATAGGCATCCGCCAGTAAAACCTGCTTGTAATCCTTGAGAAAATACTTTGGTCCATCTCTCCCGCGATGCAACGTAAAGTCAAACACGTTGTACGGATTCGACTCATCCCCAACATAGACCCACATGCGTGCGTTGGCTGTCTTGCCCGCAGCCTGCATGGGCATGATGGTGTCGTCCGTAGCTACGACATGCGAAGCTCGCACGCGCTCTGCCATCAACTCCCACAGCCGCTCGAACCCATCGCTCATCTTGCCGCACCAGACCGACTGCGTAGACCGCGCGACCCGGAATCCATTCCGTGCGAAGATATCATCCAGTCTGTACAAAGGAATATAGGTGTCGTACTTACTGACGGCGATGTACGCCAGCAGACCCGGCCCGGCCAGTCCCTTGTCGATGACCGTCTTCGGCATGGGGGCCGTCTCGATATTAGGGTTGTCGCCGTTGAGTTCGCACGCCGGACACGCATACTTGCCGCGCACATGCTGGATGCGTTCGTAGTGCGCCGGAAAGTATTCGATCTGCCATCGTTCTTCTTGTCCGATGCGTTTGCGCTCCACGCCGCAGCACGGACAAGCGCGCTCATCCCCGGTCAACTCGTAGTTGTATGTCTTTACGGGAAGGTCTTCGACGGCGGCCAGTTTGCGGCGTCCCTGGCGATTGGCGCGAACCTTCTTGACCTTGGCAACCTTCTCTACGCCCTGGTCCGGCTCCGTACAGGGAGGCTCATCGTCCGGGTTGGCAGGTTTCTGCTCCAACGCTTCGCCGAAGTCCAGCAGCGCCTGCGCCAACTCTTCCTCGGTATGGAGCCGGTCCGCACGCGGACCATAATACTGCTTTTTGTAGCGGGCCAACTCCACCTGCAGACGAAGGTTCTCGACATATAACTCGTCCTGCTTCTGTTGTAACTCGTGAGAGAGGATCTGCAACGTATCGCGTTCCCGTAACAACGAGCGCACCATCGCTTGTAAAGACTCTCGATCTTTGGGCAGATGCGCTGTGTTGGCGGGGACATCAGGCACATCCTTATAGACACTGCCTGAAAAGATAAGTCGCGTAAAACACTTGTATTTATTGGGTAAATCGATTTATAAGGAGCACGCTCGCCTACACCGCGATCTTCTCTGCGAACGACTCCTGAGAGGGGCGCTCGTAACGCGGCATCCGCTTCAGCTTCGTCATGTCGATGCCATCCAGGATCATCGCCAACTCGCTCGGGCGTAACTCCACCGAGAGCGCCCCCGTTTCCATCCGCGGAAGTCTAAATACACTCTTCTCCAGGCGTTTATACAGAAGCCAGAATCCATCCTTGTCCCACAAAAGAATTTTTATCCGGTCGTTGCGACGCGAGCGAAAGATGAACAGAGCCTCGCTGAACGGATCCTGACCGATCACCGTGCGCACCTTCTCGGCCAACCGGTCGAATCCGCAGCGCATGTCCTGGGCCTCGACCGCCAGCCAGATACGCGGCCCTTGCGCTCGGTCCAGCGAACGCAGACTGGGCAGACCGATCATGCTTCCAGTACCGCCAACAACTGACGAAGATGAACTGCATCAAAATCAGGCTCGACCAACACGCTGCGTCCGCTGTTCAGTCGCACCTCGATCGCCGATCTGGACTTCTGCGGCGACTCGATCTCGGAAACGACTTCGATGGCTACAAATGGCGACTCCTCCGCCTCGTCGAGAAGTCTCCGTTTCCACCAGAAAAACTGACTGCTGCGCAGTCCCCGCTGCCGGCAATACTCCGCTACGCTCGCTCCACTCAGGCTTTGTTCGCTCACTAGCCCCCGCCATCTCGTCCATGCTTCTGTCCTGCGTCGTCGCATCCTTCAAGACTGCATCCACACGCTGACTGACTCAAGATGCCCTTCACGTACCGCTCACA
>WQYS01000375.1 GCA_009781125.1 Acidobacteriaceae bacterium
GCCCGCCGCCGTCGAAGTTCCTCCGGGACCGCCGCCGCCGGTGATGGTCGATGTGGTTCCGCCGAGCGTGTTAGCCACCAGTCCCGTGGGTACGCCGCGCAGGAAGCTGACGCCTGCCCGGGCGCGCAGAATATCCGTGTCGGCGATGTCGAGATTGATGCGGGATATCTCGATGTCGTAGTTGTTCTCAAGCGCCAGTGTGATGGCATCGGCGAGGCCGAGGTAGAGCTTGCCGTCGCGCAGCAACTGAGCCAGCCGCGGAGCGTTCGCCGAGGTAGACAGCGGCACGTTGATCGGCTTGTACGGGTCGAGCACGTGAGGGAAGTAGCTGCGCGGCACGGTGTAGTCGGTGCCCGTATCGCGCAGATAGAGCGGCTCGGTCAACTTCGGCTCGGGCATCGCAGGCTCAGGCGCTACGGGCAAGGCCGTCCCGGTCTGCGGATTGGCCTGCGGATCAGTCTGTTGCGCCGCCAACGCTACCGGCGGCTGCACACATACGCTCATCAGCAGCAACAGAGTTCCTGCCGCTGCCTGCAAATCCTTTAATCTCACGATGGGCTCTCCAACTCTTCCCTGAATCTGTTTCCGGGCACTTGCTCCACGTCGAGGCGGCCCAGACTGGTTCGTTGTTGTACTCCCCGGCACCGTTACGCCGGACACACAATTTGTTCGTCCTGTTGATAAGACGTGTAGTTACGGCCCTGAGACTCTTTAAACAGAAAGAACCTCGTTTGGGTACAAATTCACGCTTCTCCTGGTTCCGTGGACGACAGGAAATCCTTTTACTGCAACAGGCCCAGTATAACAATCCTCTAATGGTTGCAGAGCGCCGAAGGAGCGCTCTATACCAGCCTGGGGCGAAGCCCCAGGGAAAGGCTCCATAGACGCGGCACAAATTTATAGAACGGTCCTTCAGACCTTTTCTCGTAAATGGATATCCTTTCCTGGGGCTTCGCCCCAGGCTGGTATGGGACGCGCCTTCGGCGCTCTTGCGATCCGCCAGTCTCCCAGAGAGGCGCGCAGATGCAGAACGGCCGAGGAGTGAATCTGCGATACTCTAGACTCCACCACGCCCAGCGTCAGGCCGATCTCCCTCATCGTCAGCTCTTCGAAGTAGTACAGCGTCAGAACCAGCCGCTCCTTCTCGGGGAGATCGCTAATCGCATCGCGGAGCCGGTTGCGCATCTGGCTTTCCAGACACCTGAAGAAGGGATCGTCTTCCGCCGGACCAGCTATATAGGTGATCTCCTCGTCTCCTGAGTCCTCGGACCTCTCGACATGCAGACTTCCGATCTCAAGCCCCTTGAGCTCGCCCAGCAGAAGCTGATAATCCCCAAGGCTTATGTGCATCTCATCGGCGATCTCCTGCTCCATGGGAGCGCGGCCAACCCTCTGAGTTACGGCACGGATCGCCGCTTCGACGGCCCGGCCTTTGCGGCGCAGGTCTCTCGGACCCCAGTCCAGCGTTCGCAGTGAATCCAGAATCGCGCCGCGAATCCTGAACTGTGCATAGCTCTTGAACTGCACCTTTTTCCTGTGATCGAACTTGGAGAAGGCATCGATCAGCCCCACCACTCCGGCTGAGACCAGATCGTCAAGCTCAACGTGCTGCGGCAGGCGGTCGTGAATCCGCCGCGCCAGATAGCGCACCATAGGCAGATGCTCGATCAGCAGAAGATCACGATCCGGCCCCGGTTCCGGCGCGGTGTTGCGCTGCTCTGAAAATGTACCCTTTCTGTCAGATATCTTATAGACAAGCGACGCTTCTACGACCGCGTCCTGAAACGAAACAGCCTCTGCCACCCTCATCCTGCCGCACCTTCTATTTCTTAGAATTCGCTAATCCTTTACACCCCATCCCGTGCAAAGAAACGCCAAGCTGATCTCTGCGGTAATATGCGCGAGACATGGATGTACAGCAACAGACGTGCCGTATTCGGATGGTTATCGATTAGAAGTTTTTAATGTCGTCGTCGCTGAGCGGGCGATGACGGTCAGAGATTCTCAGGGAAGATTTAAATCAGATACTCTGCCGCCAGTTCAGCCCGCTGGTGCTTGCGCAGCCCGATCTCCTCGACGCCAATCTCCGTGTTGTCGGCGGCCAGAATGGAACCTCGCTCCAGCGCGTGCATGAGCTCGCGCACATTGCCGGGCCAGGAATATCCGTACATCTCCCTCAAGGCCGCTGGACTCAGGCGCTTCGGTCCTGCTCCCTCGCTGAAACGATCCAGAAAATGCTCCGCCAGCAGCTCCAGATCCTCCATGCGGTCGCGCAGCGCCGGAGCCTCTATGGGAAAGACCGCGAGCCGGTAATAGAGGTCCAGCCGGAAGCTGCCCTCGCGCGACCGCTGCTCCAGGCGCTGGTGGGTTGCCGCAATGACCCGTACATTCACCCGCACTGCTTCGTTATCTCCCACGCGCTGCAACTCGCCGCTCTCCAGAAAACGGAGTATCTTGGACTGCAAGGCTAGCGGCATCTCTCCAATCTCATCGAGCAGGAGGGTTCCATTGTGCGCTGCCTCGATGCGTCCCTTCCTCGGTTTGACTGCGCCCGTAAATGCGCCTTGCGTGTGTCCGAACAACTCGGCTTCGAGCAGTCCTTCCGGAATGGCGGCGCAGTTAAGCACCACGAATGGCTGCGTCGCTCGCGCGCTGAGCCTATGCACAGCCCTGGCGATCAGTTCTTTTCCCGTGCCTGTCTCGCCCTCAATCAAAACCGTAGCGGACCGGGGTGCTACCAGTTGAATCATCCGCGCCATCCGCCGCATCTTTTCGCTCGCTCCGATAAGGCCGGGCAGCACCTCGCTTGAAGAAACAGGGCGGGGAACTGCAACCGGAGCTCGGTTCCACGCGGCGGTGTCGGTCCGGCTGTCCTGCGCCTCGCGCAGCACATGGAGCAGTTCATTGCGCCGGGGATGCGGCGGCATCCTTTCCACGACCGCTCCATCGATCCCCATCAGTTCGAGCGAGGGGTACATCTTGTGAATCTGTCCGGCCAGCTCGCTCGCCTCCAGATCGGGCAGCCAGCTATCGACCAGCAGCGCCTCGGCCTGAGAGCACTCAATCTGCGCCAGCGCCTCGGCGCCGCCGCCAGCCTCCAGCACCGTCCATCGCTGCGCGGTCAGCGAGGTGCGCAGTCTCTCTCTGAGATCCACGTCCGCGCTGGCCACCACCACGGTGATTGCAAAGATGATGCTGTGGACTAGAGCGCCTGGCATTCACTCACCTTTCGACCGGTCAGACAACATACACACCTGCCTGCAAATCATTCTTGCTGGAACCGGCTCTGGCTGGCGGCTTCTCGCCTCCAATCCTGTAGCCTTCTCCCCGA
>WQYS01000376.1 GCA_009781125.1 Acidobacteriaceae bacterium
AAAGACCGCCGGGCCGGGCCATACCGGACCAACGAAGAGCGAGCCGTCGCGGTTTTTAACGAAGTGATCGCCCGCCATGCCGGAGTCGAAGGGAGCGTAGCCCTGATGCGGCAGGTGCGCAATATGCAGGTCGGTGATGGCGACTACATGGAAGTGGTCCTCGCCAAGCTGCCGGATCATATCGGCAAAGTGCGGAAACCGGTCCGCGCTAACCGTGAAGGGGCGATTGTCCTGCTGGTAGTCGATATCGAGATAGATGGCGTCGGCGGGAATCTTGCGTTCGCGCAGCTTGCTGGCGATCTCGCGCACGCGCGACTGCGGGTAGTAGCTCCAGCGCGACTGCTGGAAGCCCAGCGACCAGAGCGGCGGCAGCGGAGTCGGCCCTGTGAGCCACGCATACAACTCGACCACGTGGCGCGGTGTGGGGCCGTAGAGAAGATAGTAGTCAATGGGGCCGTCGGGAGCACCGAAGGAGTATGCGTCGGCAAGCTCCTTGCCGAAGTCGAAGCTGCTGCGGAAGGTGTTGTCGAAGAGAACCCCCACGGCGCGGCCCGCCGTGAAGCTGATGAAGAAGGGAATGCTCTTATAGAGGGGATCGGTGGACTCCTGATAGCCGGGCGCGTCGGTGTTCCAGTCGGTGAAGGCCATGCCGCGCCGGTCGAGCGGGCCGGTCTTGTCGCCCAGTCCGAAAAAGTGCTCGTCCGGCTGCATGACCTTGTAGAGCCGGAAGCTGGCGCCGTGATACTCCACCGGGCGCAGATCCTGCTGGAGCAGGTGGCCGTCAAGATCGGTGACGCGCAGCGTGGCGTTGCGCCGGTCCAGAGTGACGCGCAGCGCGCTGGTGTGGAAGCCGACGGCGTCGGTAGAGGAGTCCTGCTCGACCGCGCTCGTGGCTGTGCGCGCCTCCGGAAGCACGGCCCAGGAAGCGTCTTCAGGCAGCTTGCCGTCGCGGCCCATGCGGACGCGGATCACGTCGGGCCTGAGCGCGGTGATCTCCATGGCGGCTCCGTTGACGGTCACGGCCAGGCCGTTGGGCAGCGGAGAGGTCTTTTCAATGTGGCTCAGCGTAAGTGGAGCCGAATCGGAAGGGGCCGTCTGCGCCAGGGCGCAGGGTACGGCCAGAAACGCAAGGGCAAGAAACGCAGCACGCATGGCGACTCCTGAATGGTTGACCTTTCCAATGTAACCCGAAAGCAGGCCGGGGCGCAGGGGCAACTATTTGAGGAAAGGCAGGCAGGGCGTACCTGGAAGCAAATGCTGTTTCAAAAACTCCAAATGCGATTGCCCCGGCTATTTGATCGATGATTTGGGTTATTCAGTTGAGTCCGTGTGTCCGGTAGTGGTAGCATCCAGCTATTCCGGAAAGTTCCGTATTTCAGGCCTATCGCAAGAGACGCCAACTGAGAGGGAGAGGGCTGTATCGTATGAGGGTTTACGCGGGAAGTGAGATTCGCAACATCGCTGTTGTAGGACACGCGCAAAGCGGCAAGACCAGTCTGGTCGCGGCGCTGCTGTATGCATCGAAGATGACTCCGGCGCTGGGCCGCGTGGCCGACGGCTCGGCTGTCACTGCTTATGACGAAGAGGACGTCGCGCGGCAGATGACGCTCTCCAACGCCGTGGCCTACGCCGAGTGGAACGGCGTGAAGATCAACCTCGTCGATACGCCGGGCTTTCACATGTTCGCCCACGAGGCGCGCGCGGCCATGACGCCTGTAGAAACGGCACTGGTCGTCATCAACGCCGCCAACGGCGTCGAGCCGATGACCGACCGCGTATGGAAGTACGCCACCGATGCCAGGCTGCCGCGCGTGATCGTAATCAATCAGGTGGACAACCCCAAGGCCGACATGGCCAACCGCCAGCAGATGATCGACGACCTGCAGCAGAGGTGGGGCCGCGAGGTGATTCCGGTCGAGCTGCCGATCATGGACGCGAAGGGCTTCCGCGGCGTCGTGGATCTGGTCACCATGAAGGCGTACACCTGCGAGATGGACGGCACGGGACGCGGCGAAGTAGGCGCGATTCCCGCTGCGCTGGAGGAGGACGCCAAGGCAGCGCACGAGGCTCTGGTGGAGCTGGTCGCCGAAGGCAAGGACGAGCTGATGGAGGAGTTCTTCGCTACCGGAACCATCCCCGAGGAGCATCTGATTCCGGCGCTCGCCGAGGCCGTCCGCGAGGACAGAATCTTTCCCGTGCTCTACGCGAGCGGCGGGCGCAACGTAGGCACGGACCGTGTGCTGGAATTCATCAAGGTTTATGCTCCTTCGCCCGTCGAGCGCGCGCCCTGGGCGGTGCAGAAGGGCGTCGGCAACGCTGCTGCCAACGGCAACGGCGAAGAGACCGTTACGCGCGCGTCGAGCGACAAGGAGCCGCTGGCGCTGTTCGTCTATAAGACGATGTCGGACCCGTTCGCGGGCCGTATCTCCTTCTTCAAGGTGCTCAGCGGCGTGGTCAAGAACGACGCGGCGGTGGAGAACTACACGCGCCACGAGTCCGAGCGGCTGTCGCATCTCTCGATAGCGCAGGGGCGCAAGTCGGTCGAGGTGGCCGAGCTTCACGCCGGCGACCTGGGCGCGGTTCCCAAGCTGCGCACTACGCTGACCGGCGACACGCTCGGCGACAAGACCAGCGCGGTCATTCTGGCGTTGGCCGCCATGCCCGATCCGGCCATGACCTACGCCATCGAGCCCAAGTCCAGGGGCGACGAGGACAAGCTGGCTCCGGCGCTGCACAAGGTGATGGAAGAGGATCAGATGGTGCGCTTCTTCCGCGATCCGCAGACCAACGAGTTTCTGGTCTCGGGATCGGGGCAGCAGCATATTGAGGCGGTCGTCTCTAAGCTGAAGCGGCGCTATCACACCGAGGTGACGCTGAAGGCTCCCAAGGTTCCGTACCGCGAGACCATTCGCGGCAAGGCCGAGGCGCAGGGCCGCCACAAGAAGCAGTCCGGCGGACACGGCCAGTTCGGCGACTGCAAGATCCGCATGGAGCCGATGCCGCGCGGCGGCGGCTTCGAGTTCGTCAATGACATCTTCGGCGGAGCCATCCCGCGGCAGTACGTTCCGGCGGTGGAGAAGGGAATCGTGGAGTCGGCGGCGCGCGGCTTCCTGGCCGGATATCCGGTGGTAGACTTCCGGGTGACCGTCTTCGACGGAAGCTATCATGATGTCGATTCCAGCGAAATGGCCTTCAAGATTGCGGGCCGTCTGGCCTTCCGCAAGTGCATGGAGCTGTGCAAGCCCGCGCTGCTGGAGCCGATCATGCACGTGGAGATTGAAGCTCCGGACGACTTTGCCGGAGCCTTGATCGCCGACCTCAAC
>WQYS01000377.1 GCA_009781125.1 Acidobacteriaceae bacterium
GTGCGGACGAAGCCGTTCGTGTCGAAGTACTCCGCCGCCGCGCGCATGATGCTGGCGCGGACGCGCAGAATCGCCGACTGCCGCGGCGTGCGCAGCCAGAGGTGACGGTGCTCCATGAGGAAGTCGACGCCGTGCTCCTTGAGCGTGATGGGGAAAGGTTGATCGGGTGGGATGGCGGAGATGACGTGAATGTCCTCCACGTCCAGCTCGTAGCCGGACGGTGCGCGCGAGTCGGCACGAACCTTGCCCGTCACCGTCAGCGAAGATTCAAGCTGAAGATTTTTGAGCGTCTCGAAGACCGTCTCCGATACGGCGGCCTTGGGCGCGATGCCCTGGATAGTTCCGGTGCCGTCGCGGAAGGTGGGAAACAGCAGCTTGCCCGAAGAACGGATGTTATAGAGCCAGCCGCGCAGCGTAACGGTCTCGCCTTCGTGCTGGCCAATGGTGGCAATCGTAGCAACGGGAGCGGCTGCGGTCATGATGTTGTTTTTCCTCTGGGTTATAGAGTACCGGATTCAGCCGTGGAGGTGACCGATATCCATCGGTTGAAAACGTTTTATTGCCGCGAGTAGACTGTACATAATTCCAGCTTTTACGAGCGCATCTTTTCCGTCTCAGGAGAGGCCTGTGGATAGACCGGTACTGATCGAAGCCTCTGTCGCCTGCGCCAATCTGCTCCGGCTCGAAGACGACCTCAAGCTGCTGGCCTCCTCCGGCGTCGATCTTCTTCACATCGACATCATGGATGGCCACTTCGTTGACAACTTCTGCGTGGATTTCTCACTCATGCGGGCCATCGGCAGGGTCAGCGATCTCCCCATGGAGTGCCATCTGATGGTCGAAGAGCCGGAGCGCTTCATCGACCGCACCATCGAGGCAGGCGCGCAGTATGTCTCGATCCATGCCGAGGCCTCGCGCCACCTGCAGCACGACCTTCAGCACATCCGCGAGAGAGGCGCAAAGGCGGGCGTCGCGCTGAATCCGGCGACTCCCATCGACTGCCTCGATTACGTTCTGGATGAGCTGGATATGGTCGTTGTGATGACCGTCAACCCTGGCTTCGTAGGTCAGAAACTGATCCCTGCAACCATACAGAAGATACAGGATGTGCGCCGAAGACTGGATAACACCGGACACGAAAACGTCGATATCCAGGTGGACGGCAACGTGAGCTTCGCGAACATTCCCGCGATGGTCGCCGCCGGAGCCAACATGCTGGTCGGCGGAACCTCCAGCGTCTTTCACAAGGACTACACCATTCCCCAGGCCGTGAACGCCGTAAAAACCATTCTGCAGAAGATCGAGACCGCGCAATGATTCTTGTCCATTCCTATCCGATCGCCATCATGCTTTGCATCGTGACCATGCTCTGCTGGGGTTCATGGGCAAACACAACCAAGATGGTTCCGCGTTCCTACGGCTTCCCGCTTTTTTACTGGGACCAGGCGATTGGCTACCTTCTGCTGCCGCTCATTGTTGGCCTGACCTTCGGCAGCTTCGGCAGCGAAGGGCGCAGCCTGCTGGCCGACCTGCAACAAGGCAGCGCCAGCAGCTTTCTGTGGGCCATCCTTGGCGGATTCGTCTTTAATCTTGCCAATATATTGTTTACGGCAGCGGTGGATATCGCCGGCATGGCTATTGCTTTCCCGATCGGTATCGGAATCGCTCTGGCTGTGGGCGTGTTGATCAACTACATCGCCCAGCCCTCCGGTAACCCGGTGCTCATCTTCACCGGTGTAGCCCTGATTCTGACGGCCATCCTCCTCAACGCGCTGGCGTATCGCAACGTGCAACGCGAGGCGAACGATCCGGGGCAGGTGCGCAAGGGCCTTGCGCTTGCCATCAGCGGCGGCATCCTGATGGGCCTGTTCTACTACCTGGTGCAGCGCTCGCTTTCGCCCAGCTTCACCGAGCTGACGCCGGGCAAGTTCGGACCCTACGCGGCCGTGCTGATGTTTTCCGCAGGCAGCTTTGTTTCCAACCTCATCTTCACGACCTTCCTGATGTCGCACCCCCCGCGCGGCGAAAAGGTCACTTACACCGACTACTTCCGTCCGGGGAGATTCGGCATCCATATGATCGGCATCGCAGGCGGCCTCATCAACGGTCTGGGCACCACGTCGAACTTCATCGCGTCGAAGGCCGCCAGCCCCGCTATTGCCTACGGCCTGGGACAGGGCGGCACCATGATCGCCGCCATCTGGGGCGTCTTCGTGTGGAAGGAGTTCAGGGGCGCGTCGAAGGGCACGCTGGTCATGATTGCGGGGATGTTCGTGTGCTTCCTCGCCGGCCTGCTGCTGCTGATCGTCTCCATGCTTGGCTAAACGGCTCTAAAACAGAAGGAGTGTTTGAATGATTGCAATCGGCTGTGACCACGTTGCCGTGGAGATGAAGGAAGCTATCAAGAAACAGCTCGCAGAGCGCGGCCTCGCCGTGCGCGATTTTGGCACGTGCAGCACGGAGCGGGTCGACTACTGCGACTACGGCTTCGCTGTTGCCGAGGCGGTTGCCAGGGGAGAGTGCGAGAAAGGCATCCTCATCTGCGGGACGGGCGTCGGCATCTCCATCAGCGCCAACAAGGTTAAGGGAATCCGCGCCGTCGTATGCAGCGAGCCGTATTCGGCCATGCTTTCACGCGCGCACAACGACAGCAACGTGCTCGCGTTTGGGGCGCGGGTGATCGGCGTCGAGCTTGCCAAGATGATCGTGGACATATGGCTGACGACGCCGTTTGAGGGCGGACGCCATGCCGAGCGCGTCCGCAAGATCATGGAGTACGAGCAGCAACACGGATAGGCGAGGTCAAGCGTGAGCGGTCAGATTCTTAACATCGGAGTGGATGTTGGAGGGACCAACATCAAGGTTGGCCTCCTGGATGAATGCGGCTCTATCCTCTGCCAGAAGAGGCTTGCGACTCAGCCGGAGCTGGGCCCCGAGGCTGTCATTGGCAACATCGCCGAAGCGGTGCGGGCGGTGCTGAGCGAGCGCGGCATGAAGCCCGGCCAGATGAACAGCATCGGCATCGGCGTTCCGGGCACCACGGATGCGGATACCGGCATCGTGATCTATGCTCCTAACATCTTCTGGCGCGATGTGCCCGTTGGGCCGATGCTTCACTCCACGTTCGGCGTGCCGGTATACGCCACCCAGGATACGCGCGCGGCGGCGTGGGCTGAGTACCTCGTAGGCAAAGGGCAAGGGCTCGGCAGTGTGGCCAGTATCACGCTGGGCACAGGCATTGGCTGCGGCCTGGTCTTCGATGGAAAGATCTTTCACGGCGCGATGAACACCGCCGGAGAGTTCGGCCATCAGCTCGTCGAGA
>WQYS01000378.1 GCA_009781125.1 Acidobacteriaceae bacterium
AAAGCGACATGGCGAGGCCCAGCGCGTCGAAGCCGGGGCCAAGATTGGCGCTGGTAGCCGGAAGCCGCAGATGCAGCGGAGAAGGCATCATGCCGGGCGCACCAGCTTCATGCGCGACTCCAGTTCGCGGAAGACGACGTCCGTGTCGGCGTCGAGCACGGTCGGTGGCTTGCGCAGAGCGTCGTGCCGCTCCCGGTCCGAGGCGGGAATCTGCGCGCTCTCGGCTCCGGTGAAGAGCTCGCCGCGATGGTACTGGATGGTGTACTCGGAGTCCTTGAGCGTGTGGCCGGTGAGGATCAGGACAGTGCGCTCTTCCTTGCCGACCTTGCCCTGCGCGACCAGCTTCTTCAGTCCGGCAAGGGTGACGGCAGAGGCCGGTTCGCAGCCGATGCCTTCGGCTCCGATCTCTGCCTTGGCGAGGGCGATCTCCTGCTCGGAGACCTGCTCGCACCAGCCGCCGGTGGCGTTGAGCGCGCGCAGGGCCTTCTTCCACGAGGCCGGATTGCCGATACGGATGGCCGTAGCCCGCGTGTGGGCCTCGACCGGGACCAGTTCCCTGCCGCCGTTTTCCGTAATGGAGCGGTAAAGCGGGTTGGCTCCTTCGGCCTGGATGATGCTTATCTTCGGGAGACGGTGGATCAGGCCGAGCTGCTGCATCTCAAAGAGGCCCTTGGCCAGCGCGGAGCCGTTGGCCAGGTTGCCGCCGGGAACGATGATGTGCTCGGGAACCTGCCACTCCAGCTGCTCTAGAAGCTCGAAGGCGGGAGTCTTCTGGCCTTCGAGACGGTACGGATTGACCGAGTTGAGCAGGTAGATCGGAAAGCGCGTCACCAGCTCGGTGAGCACACGGACGCAGCCGTCGAAGTCCGTGCGCAGCTGGAAGGTCATGGCGCCGTAGTCCATCGACTGCGACAGCTTGCCCCAGGCGATCTTGCCCTCGGGGATCAGCACGATGGAGTGCATTCCGGCGCGCGCCGCGTAGGCGGCCATCGCCGCCGAGGTGTTTCCGGTGGAGGCGCAGGCTACCCATTCGAATCCCTTCTCGCGGGCGACGGAGAGCGCGGCGGTCATGCCGGTGTCCTTGAAGGATCCGGTGGGGTTCATGCCCTGATGCTTGGCCAGCAGCCAGTTGATGCCGACCAGCTCGGCACAGCGCGGAAGCTCGTACAGCGGAGTGTTGCCTTCGCGCAGGGTGACGACCTTTTCGGGAGCTTCAATAAAGGGAAGCAACTCGCGGAAGCGCCAGACGCCGGACTGGTCCTCGGCGAGCGTAGAGGCGCGCCGCTCCTGCCAGAGGTAGCGCAGAGCCGTGCCGTTGGGAGCGTTCGAGGCCGCCGCCGGAGCGTCTCCGTCCGGAAGTGACGACCACGGATAAATTACGTCGTAGAGGCCATTGCAAGCAGGACAACGGAATATGCTATTGACGGCGCTGCCAGCAATCAGCGCGCCGCAGTCCATGCATCGGAGTTGGTGTGTTGCAACATTCATGGTTTTAGCTAGGGTATCGCACACGAGGGCCTTGTGGACAGAGGTCGAGCGTCCGGGAGCTCTTGCTCAACGCAAAGAAACCGGGGGAGCTGGCGTGCCAAAACCCGGAAATTAGAGCGGAAACCGCGTGAAAGTCCTGTATAAATGAGGTGAGCACGGACTGCGGACCGGTCTGCCAATGCAGCCGCTCTGTGCCGTCCAGGGACAGCTATCAAGAAAGAGGGATGCAAGATGCAGCGTATCGGCCAGATCATTCGCGTAAGACCTGAGAAAGAGGCTTACTACCGCCAGTTGCACGCCGCCGCCTGGAAGGGCGTGCTGGATAAAATTACCGATTGCAACATAAGGAACTACTCCATCTTCCTGCGGGACGGCTTCCTCTTCGCCTATTTTGAATATGTCGGAAATGACTTTGAGGCCGATATGAAGAAGATGGCCGACGATCCCCTCACGCAGAAGTGGTGGGCAGAGTGCTGTCCCTGCCAGCAGCCTATCGACACGGCCAAGGACGGCGAGTGGTGGGTCAACATGGATAACGTGTTCTTTCACCCCTAGAGAACTGATTGTTCCACGTGGAATAAATTTGAGGTGCCGCTCAGGAATCAAGGCGTTACACTGGCGAGATGATCTCCATGTCACGTATGAGAACGTCTGCCTTCTTTCTAGCTGCCTGCCTGCTCACATATTGTGCATCTCCTTCGCTCAGGGCGCAGGCGGCGAGTTCAGACACTCCCGCCGCACGCAGCAAGGTGCTCGCCAGCCTCTTTGCCGAGATTTGGGAAGACCGGCTGAGGCACTCACCCGAGTATGCCTCTCTGCTCGGCGACAAGCGCTTCAACGACCAGCTTTCGGACTATTCCGTCGAAGAGGTCAACGCATCTCTGGCGAGAGGACGCGCCTTTCTGGAGCGGCTCTCGGAGATCGACACCACCGGCCTGAGCCATCAGGAGCAGCTTTCCAAGACGCTGATGCTGCGTGACCTGACCGACGATCAGGAGGCCGCGCCGTTCAAGGAGTGGCAGATGCCGGTCACACAGTTCAGCGGCGTCCACACCGACCTGCCGCGCATGGTGAACGAGCTGCCCTTCGACACCGTGAAGGACTACGACGACTACATCGCACGGCTGAAGCAGATTCCCAGAGTCTTCACACAGATCATGACCAACATGCAGCTCGGCATGGATGCAGACCGTGTTCCGCCTGCTTATCTGCTGGAGAAGGTTTACGACCAGGCGCAGAACCTGGCCAGCCAGAAGCCTGCCGAGAGCCCCTTCGCCCAGCCGCTACAGAAGTTTCCAAAAACCGTCAGCGCCGCCGATCAGAAGCGCATCTCTGCGGAAGTGCTCGAACAGATTCAGACCAGCGTACTGCCCATGTATCAGCGCTTTGCGAAGTTCGTGAAGTTCCAGTACATCCCCGCCGGACGCAAGGATCCGGGCGTCTGGGCGCTTCCCGACGGCGACGCCTACTACGCCTTCTGCGTGCGCCGCAGCACCACCATGGATAAGACTCCGGCAGAGATTCATCAGATCGGTCTCGACGAGGTCAAGCGCGACGAGGCCGAGATGCTGGCCATCGTCCACAAGCTGGGCTTCGCCGACATCAACAGCTTCCGCGCCGCTCTGAAGACCAATCCGAAGGAGCATCCGGCGTCGGGCGACGCGCTGCTGGCGACCTACCGCGGATACATCGCGGGAATGCAGGCGAAGCTGCCGAGTCTGTTCGGCACACTGCCCAAGGCACGGCTGGAGGTCATTCCGGTTCCCGCGTTCATCGCCCAGGACGAGGCCGAGGCCTACTACGACGAAGGCAGCATGGACGGCAGGCGTCCGG